>NZ_JBFBNW010000016.1:0-99643 GCF_040683955.1 Streptomyces sp. NPDC093111
TGCAGGGGGGACCCTGTGGGAGAGTAGGACGCCGCCGAACAATCATTGTGGGAAAGCCCCGCACCTTATGGTGCGGGGCTTTTCTGCGTTTAGGGGGCCGGCAGGAGCCCCGCACCACCGGTGATGGACTGGAAGGGGCGGGGCGGGGCCGCGGCGTCCGTGTGAGCGGGCGGGGCCCCGGTTCCCGTCGGTCAGGCGGGCTCGGGCGGGTGCGTGGCTGCTGTGGCGGCCGAGGTGGTGGCCTCGTGGAGGGCCGTGCGGGCTCGGGCCGGGTTGACCTCGGTGCGGGCGATGACCGTGGGGACCGCGATGCCGGGCATCAGAAGGCGCCACATGCGGGTGACGCGGTCGACCAAGTCGGCGCGGTCCTCGCTCGCGACGGCCGAATAGGTCTGCATGCCCGTACAGGACTCGACGACGAATTCGGCCAATTCCGTGGGCTCGATGCCCGACAGGAGTTCGCCCTTCTCGACCGCGACCCGGAGGCAGTCCGCCATGATGCGGCTCCAGTCCTGGTACGGGGCGATGTCGCGGAAGCCGAACGAGCCCTGCTCGCTCGTGAGGCGGACGCCGGCCCGCAGGAGGACGTCCGTCTGGAGCTGGTGGGCCCAGACCAGGGTGATGTCGACGAGGCGCTGCAGGCCCTCGGAGGAGAGCCACGGGACGATCGAGTCCGGCTGCGCGTTCATGACGGCGCGGGCCAGGTCTTCCTTCGACTTGAAGTGGAAGTACAGCGCGCCGGCCGTGAGGTCCGCCTCCTGCAGGATGCGGTTGATGCTCGCGCCGGCGAAGCCCGACTTGTCGAAGACGACGGCCGCCGCCCGCAGGATCTCCTTGCGGGTCTGGATGGCCCTCTCCTGTTTCGGCTGCTGCGCCACGGTACCTCCTAGAACAAACAGAACATTTCTTATGTTACGCAGGGATCGATGGTGCTGCCAACCTCCTCGTGAGGTCGGGGTATGCGTAGGGCCCTATTGCTGGGCATGTCCGGAAATGGCTTCGCTGGCCGAAAGTGCTTGGGTAAGCAATGAGCCTTCCTTTACTATTTCTTTGCTCAAAACAAAACGAGCATTCTTTATTTTCATCACTGGAACAGCGTCTGTCACTCGCACCAGCTCTATTCCATGCGTCTCAGGGGGAAACCAGATGTCCGTCACCATCGCCAGCGAGAGCCCAAGCAACCTCCACGACCTGCTCGCCACCGCCATACCAAGGGAGTACGTCCACAAGACCGTGCAGTCGGAGGTGCTCCTGACCGGGTGGTTCCCGGTCGGGCCCGACCGCTTCCGGGTCACCGCCCGCTGGCCCGTCGACCACGCCTTCTACGGGCCGGTCAACGGGCACCACGACCCGCTGCTCATCGCCGAATCCGTGCGCCAGACCGTGCCGTTGCTCAGCCACGTCGCCTACGACGTGCCCTTCGGGCACCGCCAGACCTGGAGCACCTTCCGGTACGAGATCGACCCCGCGGCCCTGGTCGCCACCGGCGGTCCGGCCGAGGTCGAGATGGACATCAGCTGCTCCGACGTCGTCCGCCGGGGAGGGCGGCTCGTCTCCGTGCGCATGCACGTCGAGATGCGCGTCGGCGGGGCGAAGCTGGGGTGGGTGGAGACCGCGTTCTCCAACATGTCGCCGACCGTCTATCCGCGACTGCGCGGGGCCTATGCCGACATCGCCGAGGCCGTCCGGCGGTCCGTCCCGCTCGCCCCGCCGATGGCGCCCGGCCAGGTCGCCCGCTCCCGTTTCGCCGACGTGGTGCTCTCGCCGACCAACGCCCCGCTCCGCACCGAGCTGCGCGTGGACCACTCGCACCCGTTCCTCTTCGACCACCCGGTCGACCACGCTCCCGGCATGCTGCTGCTCGAAGCCGCCCGGCAGGCCACGCACGCCGCCGCCGGGAACCGGCCGGTGATCGCCTCCGCCATGGACGTGGTCTTCAGCCAGTACGTCGAGTTCGACGCCCGGTGCTGGATCCAGGCCGACGTGGCGGACGCGGAGGGTACGGAGGGGCGCGTGCGGGTCGAAGCCGAGCAGAACGGCGTCTCCGCCTTCAGCGCCCTCGTCACCGCCACCCCGCTCCGGCCGTCCCGCCGGGCCGGCAAGATCCCCGGCCCGCGCAGCTGCCGGGGACGGTGACCGTGACCGTGACGGATGCGTGTGCCCGCGCCCGCGCGTGTGCCCGCGCGTGTCTCTGTGCGTGTCTCTTTACGTGTGTTGTGAGTCAGTTCAGTTGAAGTCAGCAGGGGGAATTTCTTCATGGGTCAGCCGCTCGGTCATCTGCGTCTCTGTGCCGTCAACATCGACGGGGTCATGCTGGAGGACACCTTCAGTCCCGTCATCCACCACTTCCTCGTCAGCCGGGGTGTCACGTACACCGCCGACATCGAGCGCAGCATCTTCTCCCAGCGGCGTGCCGTCGCCGGCCGGCTGATGGCCGAGGCGATCGGCGGGTCGATGACCGGGGAGCAGGCGCTGGAGGCGTACTTCGAGGAGCGGGCGCGGTTCGTCGCCGAGCATCCGGTGCGGCTGAGCGCGGGGGCCGTCGAACTGCTCGGGCGGCTGCGGGCGGCCGGGCTCGCGACCGTCTGTTACGGGGGGCTCGCCAAGGACCACTTCGACACCTTCCTCGGCGAGCACGCGGGGCTCTTCGACGAGCCCGGCTACATCTGCACCGACGGCTTCCGCCCCGGGCTGCGCGAGATCGCCACGGAGTACTTCGGGCTCGCCTTCGACCAGGTGCTCGTCATCGACGACGTGGCCCGGGTGGGGGAGGAGGCCGGGCGGCTCGGTATGCCGTTCATCGGGCACCCGAGCTCCTTCGAGCACAGCTTCCAGCGCCAGTTGATGGGCGAGGCCGGGGTGCGGCACGTGGTGGACTCGCTGGACGCGGTCGACGAGGAGCTGCTGAGGACGCTCGACGCGGAGGCGGCCGGTGCCGCGGCGGGGACGGCGATGACGACGGTACGGGCGAGGGGCGGGGCGAGCGCATGAGCGGGACGAAGCTGCTGGACGGCAAGGTGGCCATGGTCACGGGCGCATCGAGCGGCATCGGGGCGGCGGCCGGCCGGCTGTTCGCCGCCGAGGGGGCGGCCGTGGTGCTGGTGGCCCGGCGCAAGGAACGGCTGGACGCGCTGGTCGAGGAGATCCGCGCGGCCGGCGGCCGGGCCGTCGCCGTGGCGGCCGACGTGACGGACTCCGCGGCGGTCGAGCGGGCCGTCGCGACCGCCGTGGACACCTTCGGCGGGCTCCACGCGGCCTTCAACAACGCGGGGTACGCCACGGCGGGCGTGCCCCTGCACGAGATCGACGACGCGACCTACGAGCGCACCGTCGACGTCAACCTGCGCGGGGTGTGGAACTGCATGCGCCACCAGGTGCCGGTGATGCTCGCCGGCTCCGGCGGCTCGATCGTCAACACGTCGAGCGTCGCCGGGCTCAAGGCCACCGGGGCCTCCGCCGCGTACGTCGCGGCGAAGCACGCCGTGATCGGGGTGACCAAGGCGGCGGCCCTGGACTACGCCCGGCAGGGGATCCGGGTCAACGCGCTCGTCGTGGGCGCCACCAGGACCGAGATGATGGACGACGTCCTCGACGCGTATCCCGACCTGGAGGAGACCTTCCTGGCGGACTCCATGCAGCACCGCATGTCCGTGCCGGACGAGGTCGCCCAGGCCGCGGCCTGGCTGTGCAGCGACCGGTCCTCCTTCGTCACCGGGAGCGCGATGGCCGTCGACGGCGGGTCCACCGCCGTGTAGGCGCGCGGACGCGGGTTCTCTCGGGGTTCGCAGGGGCGGTCGGGGTTTCCCGGCCGCCCCTGCGTGCTGCCCGCGCCCCGTTGCTTTCACGTCATTGGCTCCCGCAGCACACAAAAATACAGAACGCTTGCTATTTTTTGGGGGACAGAAGGAGCGGGGGCATCGGAGGCATGGAAGGGAAGCACGTGGATGGCGATCCAGGGGAGAGCCGTGCGGACGCGCGGCGCGCTTGTCCGGGCAGCGGCTGCGGAGTTCGACGAGGCCGGCTACGAAGGCGCCAGACTGTCGCACATCAGCGAGCTGGCGGCCTGCTCGATGGGGGCCCTGACCTTTCACTTTCCCGCGAAGGCGGCCTTGGCCGACGCCGTCGAGGAGGAGGGCCTGGCCATCACGAAAGCTCTGGTGGACCGCTTGTGCGAGGGTCGCGCGCCCGGTCTTGAGGCGGTCATCGGGCTGACCGTGGGGCTCGTGGGGCTGCTGGAGGAGGACCTGGTCGTCCGGTCCTCCGTGCGGCTCGCGCGGGAGCGCCCCGGGGGAGTCGGCCGGTGGGTGGAGGTCTGGCTGCCGGCCGTGCGCGATCAGCTCGGCCAGGCGTACGAGGGTGGCCGCTCGGCCCGGGTCGAAGAGGTCCGGCAGACCGTGGCGGACATGGTGGTGTATCTGCTCGCCGGTGCGGAATCGCAGGTCAGAGCCGGTTCAGGCGGGCCGTCCAGGGTGACGCGCACGGTCGCGGAGCGGCTGGAGCGGATCTGGCGACTGGCCCTCGCCGGGGTGCTGTTCGACGAGTTCTGACGGGTGCCCCCGGGGGGTGTCCGGGGGTGCGCGGTCCGTGGACAGCGCGGGAAACCACTAGCAAAACAAAGCGAACGTTCTGTATGGTTCAAGGCGTCGGGGGCGATCCGGCCTCCGGGGCGTGGGCCCATCGGGCGTTCGCTTGGCGCATCGCAGAGAAACGGGGAAGTCCGTGAAAGTAGCGGTGGTTGGGGCCGGCGGCATCGGCGGCTACTTCGGTGGCCGTCTCGCCGCGGCCGGACACGACGTCCGGTTCGTCGCGCGGGGACGCCACCTGGAGGCCCTCCGGCGCGACGGGCTCACCGTTGAAGGACCCGCGGGACCCGCGGGTTCCGAGGGTGGCGCGGACGGTGGCTTCTCCGTTCCGGCCTCCGCGCTGCGCGCCACCGACGACGTCGCGGGCATCGGTCCGGTCGACTACGTCCTGCTCGGCGTGAAGACCTGGCAGCTGCCGGCCGCCCTGCCCCTGCTGAAGCCGCTGGTCGAGGACGGTACGGGGGTCCTCACCACGCAGAACGGGGTGGAGGCGCCGGCCGAGGTCGCCGAGGCGGTCGGCCGGGACGCGGTGCTGCCGGGCAGCGCGAAGATCATCACGTACCTCTCGGGGCCGGGCCGGATCCGCCACGTCGGCGGTCTCGGCTCGCTGACCTTCGGCGAGTGGGACGACCGTCCCTCGGACCGGGTCGAGACCCTTCGCCGGGCGCTCGACGAGGCCGGGGTCACCGCCGTGGTGCCCCGGGACATCTGGGCCGAGCTCTGGGCCAAGTTCCTCTTCGTGGCCCCGTTCGGCGGCCTCGGCTCGGTGACCGACGCGCCGATCGGCGCGCTCCGCTCCCGGCCGGGCACCCGGCGGCTGCTCGCGGACGCCATGACCGAGATCCAGCGGGTCGCGCGGGCCGCCGGCACCGTCCTGCCGGACGACGTCGTCACCACGACCCTCGACTTCGTCGACCGGCAGCCGGCCGAGGGCACCTCGTCGCTCCAGCGCGACATCGCCGCGGGCCTGCCCTCCGAACTGGAGGCGTGGACCGGCGCGGTGGTCCGCCTCGGCGGCAGCCACGGCGTCGCCACCCCGGTCAACGGCTTCCTCTACCAGGTCCTCGGTCTGCGCGAGGCGCGCGCCGCCGAACTGCGGGCCGCCGAGCGCCGTACCGAGGGGAGCGCGGCATGACGGCCCGTACCGGAGCCGCCGAGACCACGGTGGACGTCGCGATCGTCGGTGCCGGGCCCGCCGGGCTCTACGGCGCCTACTACGCCGGGTTCCGCGGGCTGTCGGTCGCCGTGATCGACGCGCTGGACGAGCCGGGCGGCCAGGTCTCGGCGATGTACCCCGAGAAGCTGCTCTACGACGTCGCCGGGCACCCCGGCATCAAGGGCCGGGAGCTGATCGACAACCTCCTGGAGCAGGCCGCGCCCTTCGACACCACCCACCTCCTCGGCCGCACGGCCGTCAGCCTCACCCCGCGCGGGCCCGGCTGGACGCTCGGTGCCGACGACGGCACCCGGGTGCACGCGGGCGCGGTCGTGATCGCGGCCGGGCTCGGCCGGTTCGTCCCGCGCAAGCTGCCCTGCTCCGTCCCGTACGAGGGCCGCGGCGTCGCCTACCACGTGCCGCGGCTCGCGGACCACGCCGGGCGGGACGTGGTGGTCGTCGGCGGCGGCGACAGCGCGGTGGACTGGGCGCTGGCCCTGGCGCCGATCGCCCGGAGCGTGACCCTGGTGCACCGCCGGGACACCTTCCGCGCCCACGACTACAGCGTCCGGCAGCTGCACGCCTCACCGGTGCGGGTCGTCACCGACGCCCAGGTCGTCGCCTGCCACGGCACGGACCGGCTCGAACGGGTCGAGGTCCGCGCCGGCGACCGGATCCTGGAGCTGCCGGCCGAGGCACTGGTGGCGGCGCTCGGCTTCTCGTCCGGGCTCGGCCCGGTCGCCGACTGGGGCCTGGAGCTCGAACACCGGCGCGTCCGCGTCGACCAGTCCATGCGGACCAACCTGCCGCAGGTGTACGCGGTCGGCGACGGCTGCACCTACCCCGGCCGGGTCCCGCTGATCTCGGTGGGCTTCGGCGAGGCCGGCACCGCGGTCAACCACGCCGCGGTCGCCCTGCGCCCGGGCCAGCGGCTCGCGCCGGAGCACTCGTCCGACACGGCACCCGGCGGCGTACCGGGAACGGCGGGCGCCGAAGCCGCCACCGTGCCCGAAGCCGCCCGGGAGCCCGAAGCCGTGCCCGCCGCCGAAGCCGTGCCCGTGCCCGCCTGAGGCGTCGCGAGGCGTGCTCACCACTTCGACCCGCCCTGAGGGGACTTGGAAGCGATGAAGCTCAACACCCTGACACTCATGCCCGAAGGCGTGGAGATAGCCCTGCCGCAGGGCTCGCCGCTGACGGACATCGAATACGAGACCTCCGAGCCGCTGATCCCCTTCGGCTGCCGTTCCGGCGCCTGCGGCGCCTGCGTCGTCGAGGTCATCGACGGCCTCGACGCCCTCGGGGAGAGCGACCCCGAGGAGACCGACTTCCTGGAGGACCTCGGCTGGGCCGACGGCAACCACCGGCTGGCCTGCCAGTGCCGCCTCCTGGATTCCGCGACCGTCCGTGTCGTGGAGAACTAGCCCACCCGTAAGCACACTTGATCGAGGAGAGTCATGAAGAACCGCGTGTCCAATGTGGGTTACGGCGACCGCAAGCCCTTCCTCAGCGCCGCCGCCGCGGTGGAGCTGCGGGCCGAGATGGACCGGCAGATCGACGCCCAGGTCGTCGAGTGGTACGCCAACGTGCCCGAGGCGGCCCACCTGGAGAGCAAGAACGTCGACTCCGCGTACTACAAGCGCAACCTCATAGAGACCGCCTGGCGCATCCGTCTGCTGCGCGTCGCCGAGTCCAAGGCGCTCACCGAGATCGCCAAGCAGAGCCCCGAGGCGGCTCAGGTCTGGGCGAACTACGAGATGGAGGAGATGCTCCACGACGAGCTCTTCATCCAGGACCTCGCCAAGGTGGGCGTCTCGCGCGAGGAGTTCCTCGCCACCGAGCCGTACCTGTCCACCAAGCTGCTCGCCGGCTACTTCTCGTACCTCCTGGACCACGAGGGTCCGCTCGGCGTCGTCGCGTACTCCTACCTGGTCGAGTACGTGAACGTGAAGCTGGAGCCGCGCAAGCTGGTCGCGCTCAAGGAGTCCATCGGCGAGAAGAACATCGGCGGCCAGATCAGCCACTCGCACACGGACATCAACGACGACCACCCGGGCGAGGTCTGGGCGGCCGTGCGTCACCTGATCCGCGGCGAGCAGGACATCGCGGCCTTCAAGAAGTACCTGGCGGAGCACCAGACCGTCCTGGCGCTCTACTTCAAGGAGCTCGCCGACGACACCATCGCCGCGGACGAGAAGACGGCCGTCTGATCCAGCCCGGTCCGGCACGGCGCGTGACGCCGCCGCCCCACCGGCGGCGTCCGCGCCCGGCCCCTCCCCAGAGGAGCTAAGGAGCATCGTGCACAAGCAGCACACGGGCGGGGGGATCCTCCTTCTCAGCCATGTCGGGTTCTCCTTCGTGGAGGACCTCGCCGAGGCCCTCGGCGCAAGGGGCCTGAAGACCTTCGTCCTCAGTTCCCGGCCCGAGCCGGCCCACCCCGGCCGCCTCGACGACCTGCGGCGCCTCGCCGACCACGTGACCGGCGCCGCCACCCACGTCCTGACCCACCGGGACGTCGAGTCCTGCCTCGAAGACCTCCGCCGGCAGGGCGAGTCCGTCCTCGCCTGCGTCACGGTCTGGGAGGGCTACCGGCATCTGATGGCCTTCGCCAACGAGACGCTCGGAGTGAGCGACCTCGGCGAGAAGCAGGTCCTCGGACTGCGCGACAAACTCGCCCTGCGCAACCGGCTGTTCGACGCGGGCCTCACCCGCGTCCGGGCCGCCGAGCTCACCCCCGCCTCGCTCGCCGCCCACCAGGCCGGCGGGGGACGCCACTTCGTCAAGCCGGTCAGCGGCATCGCCTCGTACGGGGCCTTCCCGCTCACCGACCGCACCACCTGGGCGGACATCGAGCGGATCACCGCCGAGTCGCGCGACGACACCGTCTACGCCTCGGCGTTCGGTGACGACGGGCTGACCTTCCTCGTCGAGGACTACCTGCCCGGGCGGGAGTTCAGCTTCGAGGTGGTCGTGACCGACGGCACGGCCCACGTGGTCGCCCTGCACGAGAAGTGCGAGGTGACCGAGACCGCCGGCACCGTCCTGGAGAACGCCTGCACCAGCCCGCCGGTCAGCGTCACCGCCGCCGAGCGCGCCGAGGGCATCGCCTGGGTGCGCCGGCTGCTCGCGGAGCTCGACCTCGGCTGGGGCTGCTTCCACGTCGAGGCCCGGCACGAGGCGGCCCGCCCCGACGGGGCCCGCTGGGACCTGATCGAGGTCAACCCGCGGGTCGGCGGCAGCCTGATCTCCCACAGCACCCGGGAGCTCACCGGCGGCGCGAGCCTGCTGGACCTGTGGATCGACTCGCTCCTGCCCGATCCCGACGGCGGGTTCAGGGCGCGGCTCGCCGCGCTCTCCTACACCGCCGACGGCGAGACGCCGACACCGAACGCCACCTTCTTCCGGGTCTTCTTCGCGGAGAAGGGGCGTATCGCCTCGGTCCGGGTCAGCGAGGAGCTGCCGCTCGCACCCGTCGTCACGCACCTGCTGCTCAAGGCGGGCGACACGGTCGAGGCCACCGCCCGGGAGGTCTTCCTCGGGCAGCTGCTGTGGCGGTACCCGCGCGACGAGGCCGGCCGGCGCTTCCCCGAACTGACGCGCGCGTCCGCGCACGCCATCGACATCCAGTACGAGAGCCAGGAAAGAGGGGGTCCGCGGTGAGCCGAACGACCGGCCGGTTCCTGATCATCGACTACAACCTGTCCCGCGTGGACGACGTGCGCCACATGAGCGCGTACGCCCGCGAGCGGCACGGCACCGACGTCACCCTGATCCGGGCCGACCCGAGCGCCGTCGACGCGGAGATCTCCGACGAGGTCATCGACCTCGACCCGCTGAGCCCCGACTTCGTCGAGGCGGCGGAGCGGCTTCTCGGGCCCCGGCGCGCGGAGTTCCGGGCCGGTGTCGTCTTCTCCGACAACGCGGTCCAGAGCGGCGCGGTGCTCCTGGAGCGCCTCGGCCTGCGGATCGACTCGGCGGAGCTCGCCGGCGGCGCGTTCTGCAAGCACGAGTACCGGCTGAGCGAGGCGGCGCACCACAAGCTGCTCGCCGCCCAGCGGCTGCTGGTGCCCGACTTCGTCACGGTCGACTCCCGGGAGGGCCTCGCGGACTTCGCCCGCAGCCACCCCGACGGCTTCGTGGTGAAGCCGACGAAGGAGGGCAACAACCGGGGCGTGGTCGTGGTCCGGCCCGGCGACTCCCTGGACGCAGCGTTCGCCGAGGTGGGCCCGTACCTGGAGGGCGGGGTCATCTGCGAGGAGCTGCTGCCCTACCGGCGGGAGTACTCCTTCGACGGACTCGGCCAGGTCTCCTTCGTCACCGAGAAGGTCAGCGCGACCGGGCGGTACCCCGTCGAGGTCGCGCAGATCCTGCCCGCCCGGCTGAACCACGCCGAGCGGTCCGCCGTCGAGCGGGCTGGCCGGCAGGTCAACTGGCTGGTCGGACAGGTCGACGGGCCCTTTCACAACGAGATCCGGCTCAGCGACGACGCCAGCGGCACGGCGGTCGTCGAACCCAACCGGCGCCCGGCGGGCATGAAGATCTGGTCGCTCGCGCGCTGGGTCTACGGCATCGACTTCTACCACCGCTGGGTCGACGCGGCCTTCGGGCTCACGGCGGGATCCGCCCTGCCCGAGCCGCTGTGCTCGGCCGCCACGGTGATGCTGGGCGTGCGGACCGACCGGTCCTTCGCCCCGGCCGACGTCGACCCCGGCGCGACCCCCTTCGAGGACGCGGTCGCGGCGACCGCGGCCGCCCACGGCCTGCTCCCGCACGAGCTCGCCGTGAAGGAGTTCGGGTGGCTGTCCCCGGCCCGGCGCGACCTGCACGCCACCGCCCGGGACAACGCGGACTTCGCGGCCCAGGGCTGCGTGGTCCTCACCGCCCCCGGCGTCGACATGAGCGAGGTCGTGAGCACCCTGCGCGCCGGCTGGGCCGAAGCGCTGGACGCGAGCACCGGCCGGGGCCCCCGGGCCGAGGCGCTCCGGGCGGCGCCGTCCGCCGCCCCCGCGGCACCCCTCGACCCGACCACCATGATGGAGGCAGCCCGATGAGGATCCTGGTCCTGCACCGCGTGCCGTACCCGAAGATCGCCTACCACCGGGGCATCGACCACGACCAGCACGAGGTCACCTACTTCGGGCGCCGCGCGGCGCTCGACACCCTCCCGGAGGACCTGCGCTGCGAGCGGGTCGAGCGGCCCGGCACGCGCGCGCCGTACGACGAGGCGCGGGAGTGGCTCGACGCCGACCCGCGCGGCTTCGACCGGGTGATCTCGATGTCGGAGTACGAGCTGCTCGACGCCGCCCGGCTGCGCGCCGACCTCGGGATCGAGGGCGCCTCGGTCGAGCAGGTCGAACTCGCCCGCGACAAGGTCCTGATGAAGCGGGCGGTCGACGCGGCCGGACTGCGGGTGCCGCGCTTCCTGCCGGTCGAGGAGTTCCTCGCCGCCGGCGGGGCGTCGCCCTGGACGGGCCGGACGGTGCTCAAGCCGCACCGCGGCGCCTCCAGCGTCGACGTGGTCGTCTTCGACAGCGCGGCCGAGGCCCACGCGGCCCTCGCCGGGCGGCGCAGCGGCGTCCCGTCGATCGACGAGGACGGGCGCGGCCTGCCGGAGCACGAGGTCGAGGAGTTCGTCGAGGGCCCGATCCTGCACTTCGACGGCCTGGTCGAGCGCGGCACCGTGCTGACCGTGGGCGCCAGCGAGTACGTGGGCACCTGCCTTCAGTACGCGCAGGGCGTCCCGATGGGCTCCTTCCAGTTCGCGCTCACGGACGAGCTGCGCGACTGGGTCTCCGCCGCGCTCGCCGCCGTACGCATCGAGGACGGCAGCTTCCACCTGGAGGCCATCCTCGACGGGGCCGACCCGGTCTTCCTGGAGGTCGGCAACCGGGTCGGCGGCGCCGACGTCGTCGACACCTTCGAGCTGGCCACCGGCGTCCACCTGCCCTCCTTCGAACTGCGCGTCCTGATCGGCGAGTCCGTCGTGGGCACGCTGCCCGAGGCACCCGCCGAGCGCTCCTGGTACGGCTGGTTCGTGCACCCCGGGCACCACCTCGGCGCGGGCGTCTTCGAGCGCTTCGACGGGGCCGAGCCCTTCCGGTCCGCCCCGGAGACCGTCACCTGGCACGAGCTGCCGGCCGGCGCCGCGCTGCCCGACCACATCACGTACGGCGCGCACGAGACCGCGCTCGCCGGCATCGTCGGCACGAACTCGCCCGAGGAGACGCGGAGTTGGCTGACGCGCCTGTTCGCTTCGCTGACCCTGCGGAGCTCCGCGGCCCCGCGCGTGCCCGACCCCGTCGCGTAGAGCCCCGCCCGAACGCGCGACCACACCCGAGACCGAGAGAGAAGAAGGACATGGCCGAACTCAGGTTCCACTGGGGCTCTTCGCTGGACAGTGGCCAGAAGAAGTCGACGCAGAAGTACCGGTCCGACCTGCTCGACCTGGACGGCGCGATCGAGTTCGCGCAGGACGCGGACGCGCTCGGCGTCGAGTCGCTGCTCATGGCGCAGAGCTACACCCTGCCGGACCCGCTGCCGATCATCGGCGCGCTGGCCCGGGAGACCGAGCGGGTCAAGTACATCCTGGCGTACCGGCCCGGACTGCTCTCGCCGACGCTCTTCGCCCAGATCGTCAACACCGTGTCGTGGATCTCCGACCGCCGGATCGCGCTCAACATCGTCGCCGGCACCTCCCCGGTCGAGCAGGGCTACTACGGCGACTTCCTCGCCCACGACGAGCGCTACGCCCGGGAGGGCGAGTTCCTCGACGTCCTGCACCGGCTGTGGGGCGACGGGAAGCCGGTCACCTTCACCGGCGACCACTACGGGCTCGTCGACGCCCAGCTCGGCCTCGGCCACAAGGGCGGCGGGCGCCCCGAGATCTACATCAGCGGCAACTCGGCCGTCGCCCAGCAGACCGCGATCCGCTACGGCGACTGCTGGTTCCGCTACGGCGACACCCCCGAGGAGATCGCCAAGGCGGCGGCCCCGCTGGTCGCCGCGGGCACCGACGTGGGCCTGCGCCTCCAGGTACTCGCCCGCGAGACCCGCGAGGAGGCGCTCACCGAGCTCGCCGAGATCATGAGCGAGACCGACGAGAACCACCGCGCGTACGTGAAGGCCTTCGTCGAGGCCGGCGACTCCGAGGCGGTCAAGAACTCGATGCGCCTCGCCGAGGAGGCCGGACACGGCTGGATGTCCCCGGTCCTGTACTCCGGCGCCGTCGCCTACCGGGGCGGCCCGGCGCTGTGCCTGGTCGGCAGCTACGAGGAGGTCGCCGCCTACCTGATGGAGTACAAGGCGGCCGGCGTCGGCCAGTTCATCTTCTCCGGCTGGCCGGCCCGCGACGAGATGCGGATCTTCTTCCGGAAGGTGCTGCCCGTCGTCCGCGCCTACGAGAAGGAGCACGAAGCCTCCCTTGCGGGCGCCCGATGACCGGCGACAAGACGCGCCGGGGCCTGTTCGGCTCCGGCGTCCTGATCGGGCTCATGGCCGAGCAGGTGGTGATGTTCAGCGTCCCGCTGCTCATCTTCCAGCACACCCGCCAGGTCTCCTCGCTCGGCGTCGCCTACGCCGTCGAGTGGCTGCCGTGCCTCCTCGCGTACCCCTTCGCGGGGCTCCTCGCGGACCGGGACGGCGGCCCCCGGCTGTTCTCGCGGGCCAACACGGCCCGCGCGGCGGTCGTCGCCTGCGCCGTGCTGCTGATCGCGCTGCGGCCGGAGTGGACGGTGCCGGTCCTGATGGCCACCGGCGCCCTGCTCTCCACCCTGGTCGCGCCGATCCGGATGTCCATCGAGAAGGTCGTCCCGCAGCTCGCGCAGGGCTCCGACCTGGCCAGGACCCAGTCCCTGGTGCAGAACATGGAGCTCCTGGCCATGGCCCTCGGGCCCGGCCTCGCGATGGTCGCGGTGATGTTCCTCGGCAAGATCTGGCTGCTCGGCCTCGCCGGGGCGCTCTTCGCGACCGCCGCGAGCTGCTGGCTGGTGCTGCCGCGCACCGCCGCGGCGACGCCGGCCCAGGCCCGGGGCGCCGGGGCGATCGTGGCCGAACTGGGCCTCGGCTGGCGGCTCCTGACCGGCAACCGGCCCGTCATGCTGCTGGCCGGCCTGAACTTCGCGATCAACCTGGTCTTCTCGACCGTCCTCGCCGCCAACGCGGCGGTGGTCACCGGCGTCCTGAAGGCCCCCGAGTCGCAGTACGCGATGCTCAACATGTTCGTCGGCATCGTCGGCCTGCTCAACCTGCTGCTGACCCCGCTGCTGCTCAAGAAGTTCGACGTGAACTTCCTCGGCTCGCTCGGCTACACCGTCCTGACCGGCTGCCTGCTCCTGCTCGGCACCGCCTCGTCGTTCTGGCTGTACGCGGCGGCCTTCGTGGTCGCGATGTCCGGGGTCGCCTACTTCAACATCTTCAACCGCACCCAGCGGGTGAAGGCCATCCCCCGGGAGCACCTGGGCAAGGTGATGGGCCCCTTCTTCCTGGTCGGCCTCCTCTCCTACCCGATGGGCGGCCTGCTCATCGGCACCGTCGGCGCGAGCGTCGGCCCGCAGCGCCTCGTCGCCGGCCTCGCCGTCCTGCTCGGCCTGTACGGAGCGGTCTTCATGCCGCTCACCATCCGCAGCTTCCGCGCGAAGGAGGTGTCCCGTGTCGGCACTGGAACTGAGCCCGCCCTGTCCGGTGGACAGTGACACGTTCCGCGAGGCGATGGCGCACCTCGCCGCCCCGCTGACCGTCGTCACCACCCGCGACGCCGCCGGCCGCCGCTGGGGCTTCACCGCCAGCGCGGTGACCTCGGTCTCGATGGACCCGCCGCTCCTCCTGGTCGGCCTGGGCAACGACTCCAGCTGCCGGGAGGCGCTGAGCTCCTCGCCCGAGTTCGTCGTCAACGTGCTCGGCGAGCAGCACACCGAGGTCGCCGGCCGCTTCGCCCGCCGCGGCGTGGACCGCTTCGCCGAGGGCGGCTTCACCACCTGGCCGGACAGCGGACTGCCGTACCTCGCCGACGCCGCCGCCGTGTTCCGCTGCACGGCCGTCGACCGGATACCGATGGGCGACCACCAGCTCCTCATCGGCGAGCTCACCGGCCTGCGCACCCACGGGGAGACCAAGCCGCTCCTCTGGTACCGGCGGGGCTTCCGCGCCGCGGGCCCGACACCCGCAGGAGGAGCGCCCCGATGACGACGAGCACCGCGACGACGATCCCCGGGGTCGTGGACGGCACCGTCACGCCCACCGTGGACGCCGAGGGCAACATCTCCCTCCACATCGAGGTCCGCAACGGGCCCGGCCGCTCCGACGGCGGCGACTACATCGAGGTCGTCCTCACCGGCGGCGACGCCCGGGCGCTCCTGGCCGCCTCCGATCAGGCCCCGCCGGCCCCCGCCGCGCGGACCCGGGCCTTCCCCTGCTCGGTGGGCGTACGCCTCCAGTCCGGCCCCTCCCTCTCCTCCTCCCTCTAGGAGTCGTCATGTCCGTGATCAACCCGGAAGCCCCCGCCACCCGCCGAGCCCCGGCCCGGCCCCGGCCCCCGGCCGCGGTGGAGCCCCGGCAGAGCATGGCCGTGCTGCCCGGCTTCCTCCAGTACCCGCTCACGGTCTTCACCGGCCGTGCCCTGCCGCAGCAGCGCTCGCTCGGCTGGACGCCCACCTTCCACCTGGTGACCGCGACGGCGGCGCTGCTCGCCGGACTCGCGGTCAGCGTCGTGGCGTACGCGCTCGGCGGCCTCGGCCTGCTGTTGCTGCTGCCCGGCTGGGCGATGACCCTGCACGGGATGCGCAACCTCCGGATGATGATCTACCACCAGTGCTCGCACCGGAACATGTACCGGAGCCGAAAGCCCGACAAGGCCATCGGCCACGCGATATCGAGCCTGCTCGTCATCCAGAACTTCGCCCGCTACAGCCGTGAGCACGTCGCCGACCACCACGCCACCGGCCACATGACGCTCCAGGACCCCACGGTCCAGGCCTTCCTGGTCAGCCTGAACATGCACCCGGGCATGACCCGGCGCCAGATGTGGCGCCGGCTGCTGCTCAAGCTGGTCTCGCCGCGCTTCCACTTCGCGTTCGGCGTCTCCCGCGTGCTGTCCTTCTCCAAGGAGTCGGCCCGCAGCGAGAAGGTCACCGCGCTCGCCCTGTACGGCACCGCCGTCGCCGCGACCGTCCTGACCGGCACCTGGCAGGCCCTGCTCGTCGTCTGGTTCGTGCCGCTGGTCCCGCTCTTCCAGATCAGCAACACCCTGCGCCTGTGCGTGAAGCACACCTTCCCGGTCGCGGGCCTGGAGGACCGGCGCAGCCGCGCCTACTTCACCTCGCTCACCAACGCGATCTTCATCGGCGACCGCGCCCCCTCGCCCGAACTGCCGGCCGCCCGGCGCGCCCTCGCCTGGAGCCGCTGGACCCTGCGGATGCTGTTCGTGCACGCCCCCGCCCGCTACCTGGTGCTGACCGGCGACACGGTCGTCCACGACTACCACCACCGCCACCCGCGCAGCGCCGACTGGTCCAACTACATCTTCGCCCGCCAGCAGGACGCCGAGGAGGCCGTCGCCGCCGGCGACCCCAACCGGCCGCCGTACCACGAGGTGTGGGGCCTGGTGCCCGCGATCAGCTTCGTCTTCGACTCGCTGGCCGTCGCCGACGCCGAGGAGTTCGACGTGAAGCGCCTGAAGTCGGTCAGCAAGCGCGAGCTGTTCGCCGCCTTCGACGACTGACCGGCCCCCGCGCACCGCGCACCGCCCGCCACCCACCTCCCCCCCTCCGGATCAGGAACCCATCGATGCGAACCACCTCCCACCAGGAACCAGCGGCTCGTACGGTCATCCTCGGCGTCGCCGCCAGTGACAGCCACGCCGTGGCCAACCACCTCATCGCCTACTCGCTGCGCGGACTCGGCTTCGACGTCGTCAACCTCGGCACCTGCACCCCGGTCGACGAGTTCGCCGAGGC
The DNA here is from genome assembly GCF_040683955.1 of Streptomyces sp. NPDC093111. Classification (NCBI taxonomy): domain Bacteria; kingdom Bacillati; phylum Actinomycetota; class Actinomycetes; order Kitasatosporales; family Streptomycetaceae; genus Streptomyces; species Streptomyces sp. NPDC093111. The sequence continues at coordinate 16,686 of NZ_JBFBNW010000016.1, forward strand.
GTGCGCCCAGCACCCCGAGGCCGAGGCCGTCGTCATCGGCAGCCTCAACGGGCACGTCCACGAGGACCTGCGCGGCCTCGACCGGGCCAAGCAGTCCGGCCGGATCGCCTGCCCCGTGATAGTCGGCGGCAACCTGTCCGTCGGCAGCCACAAGGACGGCTCCTCGCACGAACGCCTGTACGCGGCCGGCGTCGACCACATCCTGTCCGACCCCGCCGAACTGCCGGGCCTGCTCGACGCGTTGCGCGCCGACCGCGAGCGCACCGCCGTGACCTCCGGGCGGGCCGCGTCATGAGCCTGACCTCCCTCCCGTCCCGGGGCACCGCCCCGCACCCCGACCTGGGCGCGGCGCCGCTTCCCACACCGGCCGAGTCCGCCGCGTACATCCGCGCGCTCGGCAAGCCCACCGCCGCCGAGGTCCTCGACCGCTGCCGCGCCCAGGGCCGGGTCGCCATCCAGCCCCGCTGCGGCGTCGGCGGCCACGAGGAGATGAAGGCCCTCCTCGCGACCCTGGAGGCCGAGGCCAAGCCCGACATCCTCACCCTGACCATCGACTCGCACACCCGGCTGCTGCGCTTCGAGGAGGCCCTGCGCACCCTCAACCTGCGCCCCGCCGACCTCAACGGCTACCCGATGGTGGCGCACGGCTGGCAGCGCGGCCGCGAGCTCAACGAGCTGGTCGCGGCGCCGCTGGAGATCCGGCACGGCTCGCCGGACGCCCGCACCCTGTTCGACGTCTCCGTGGCCGCCGGCATCACCTCCTTCGAGGGCGGCGGCATCTCGTACAACCTGCCCTACTCGAAGGCGGTGCCGCTCGCCGAGTCGCTCGGCGCCTGGCAGGACGTCGACCGGCGCTGCGGCGAACTCGCCGAGCACGGCGTGGTCGTCGACCGCGAGCTGTTCGGCACCCTGACCGCCGTCCTCGTGCCGCCGTCGATCAGCCTCGCCGTCAGCGTCCTGGAGGCGGTGCTCGCCGCCCGCGCCGGGGTGCGCTGCATCTCCGTCGCCTACCCGCAGGGCGGCCACCTCGCCCAGGACGTCGCGGCCCTGCGCGCCATCGCCGTGCTCGCCGAGCGCTACCTGCCGGCCGACGTCACGGTCCACGCGGTGCTCCACGAGTTCATGGGCGTCTTCCCGCGCGACCGGGGCAACGCCGAGGACCTCATCTTCTACGGCGCCCTGGTCGCCCGGCTCGGCGGCGCCTCCAAGCTGATCACCAAGACCCACCAGGAGGCGTACGGGATCCCCGACACCGCCGCCAACGTGGAGGGCCTGCGGCTCGCCGACCGCGCCAACTCGCCCCTGCTCGACTTCATCCGGGTCGACGAGGACCAGGTCGGCCGGGAGCTGGAGTGGATCCTCGCGGAGGTCGCCGACCTCGTCGAGCCGCTCCTCGCCCGCCCCGACCTGATCGGCGCGATCGTCGAGGCCTTCGCGGAGGGCCGGCTCGACATCCCGTTCAGCGCCAGCCGGTACGCCCGCTCCGACCTCATCCCGCGCCGCGACCGCTCCGGCGCCATCCGCTACCTGTCCACCGGCGCCCTGCCGTTCTCCGCCGCCCACCTGGCCCGCAACACCGAGCTCCTGCACGCGGTGGACGGCCCGGACCCCGCCCTGGACGCGCTGATGCGCGGACTGACGGGCGACATCAACCACTTCCGCCACGTGTTCCAGGAGGAGGAGCGGCCCGCCGCCGCCCCCACCGCCCCCGTCCCCGCCCCCGACCCCGCAACCGTGCCCACCGAACCGAGGAACTGATCCCGATGCGAGCCGTCCATGTCACCGAGGCCGGTGCCCCCTCCGCCCTCACCCTCGCCGAGCTGCCCGAACCGGCCGCCCTCCCCGGCCAGGTCGTCGTCCGCAACGCCGCCATCGGCCTCAACTTCATCGACGTCTACTACCGCAACGGCACCTACCCCGCCCCGTACCCGCTCGTCCCCGGCCAGGAGGCCGCCGGCATCGTGACCGCCGTCGGCGAGGGCGTCGACGAGGTCACCCCGGGCGACCGGGTCGCCTACGCGACCCAGCTCGGCGCCTACGCCGAGTTCACGGCCGTCCCGGCGGCCAAGCTGGTCTCCGTGCCGGAGACCGTCACCCTGGACGACGCGGCGGCCGTGCTCCTCCAGGGCCTGGCCGCCCACTACCTCAGCCACACCAGCCACCCGGTGGCGCCCGGCGAGACCGTCGTCGTCCTCGCCGCCGCCGGCGGCCTCGGGCAGCTGCTCGTACAGCTGGCCGCGCACCGGGGCGCCACCGTCGTCGCCGTGGCCTCCACCGAGGAGAAGCGCGCCATCGCCCGCGCGGCCGGCGCCCACCACGCCGTCCCCTACGAGGGCTTCGCGGACGCCGTCCGCGAACTCACCGGCGGCGAGGGCGCGCACGCGGTGTACGACTCGGTCGGCGCCGCCACCTTCGAGACCAGCGTCAAGGCGCTGCGCCGCCGCGGCACCCTCGTCGTCTGCGGCCTCTCCAGCGGCCCCGTCCCGCCCTTCGACGTGGAGCTGCTGCGCACCTCCGGCTCGCTCTACCTCACCCGTCCGACCCTCGCCGACCACGTGCCGGACGCCGCCTCGCTGCGGGCGGCGGCGGCCGAGCTCTTCCGCTACGTCGCCCAGGGCGTCGTCCGCCCCGAGGTGGGCGCGCGGCTGCCGCTGGCCGAGGCGGCGAAGGCGCACGAGCTGCTCGAAGGCCGCGGCACCACCGGCAAGGTGCTGCTGACGCCATGAGTGTCGACATCGGAACGAGCGCGCCGACCGGCGTGAGCACGGGCACCGGCACCGCCGCCGCCCCCCGGGGCGAGGCGGCCGGCCGCCGGGGCCTCGGCCTCGGCGTGGTCCCGGCCCCGGTGCTCATGCTCATCGGCATGGTCAGCACCCAGCTGGGCGCGGCCTTCGCCAAGCAGCTGTTCGGCACGGTGGGACCGGCGACGGTCACCCTGATGCGGCTCGGCTTCTCGGCCCTCGTCCTGCTGCTGTGGTGGCGGCCCTCCGTGCGCCTGGACCGGCGGACGGCGGGCGCGGTGGCGGCGCTGGGCGTGGCCATCGCGGGCATGAACATCTGCTTCTACCTGGCCATGGCCCGGATGCCGGTCGGCGTGGCGCTGACCGTCGGCATGGCGGGCCCGCTCGCGGTCGCGGGCTTCGCCTCCCGCCGCGCCGCCGACCGGCTGTGGATCGTGCTCGCCGCGCTCGGCATCGCGCTGCTCGGCTGGCAGGGCGGCGCCGCCGGCCTCACCGGCCTGCTCATCGCGCTGGCCTGCGCCGTCTTCTGGGGCTCGTACGTGCCGCTGTCGGCCAGGGTCGGCGCGGTGCTGCCGGGTGGCGGCGGGCTCGCGCTGGCCATGGCCTTCGGCACGCTCTGCTCGCTGCCGGCCGGACTCGCCGAGGGCGCGGCCTCGCTGGCCCGGCCCGAGGTGCTGGCCTTCGGCTTCGGCGTCGCGATGCTGTCCTCGCTCGTTCCGTACACCTGCGAGATGGAGACACTGCGCCGGGTGTCCGCCACGGTCTTCGGGGTGCTGCTCAGCCTGGAGCCGGCGATCGGCGCCCTGGTCGCCCTGGCCGTGCTGAGCGAGACGCTCTCGCCGGCCCAGGTGGCGGGCCTGGCCGCGGTCGTCGTCGCCTCGATCGGCGTCATCCGCGGCTCCCGCAAGGCGGCGGCCCCGGACCGGGACCTCCGGGACCCGGCCCTCCAGACGTCCCTCCGGGCCGCGCCTCCGCCGGTTGCCGGCCCGCACGCGTCTCCGGCCGCCTCCCCGCACGCGTCCCCGGCCGCCGGCCCGCACGCCTCCCCGGCCGCCCCTCCGTCGGCCGCCGCCCCGCACGCCGCTCCCGCTTCTCCCGCCCTCACCGAAGGAACCGACAAGTCATGATCACCACCGGCAGCAACGCAGCTCTCGCGGGCCGTCCCGAGGGGCAGGAGCAGCTCAGGGGCCTCCTGGACACGGTGCTCGGCGCCCTCGGTGACGCCGCGCTCAAGCGGGGCGGTCCGGTCGCGGCCGGCGGCCCCGAGGCGGCGGTGGCCGCCGTGGGCGAGGTGCTGGGCGGCGGGCGGTTCCTCGCCGAGGAGCCCAGCGCCGAGCGGGTGACGGAGCTGTTCGAGGCGTACGCCCGCTGGTCCGTCGACCTCACGCACCCGTCGGCCGTGGCCCGCATGCAGTGCGCCCCGACGGCCGCGGCCGCCGCCGCCGAACTGCTCGCCGCCTCGCTCAACCAGTCGCTGCACGCCTGGGAGAGCGGCCCCTTCGCGCTCGAACTGGAGCGGCGGCTGATCGCGGAGATGGCCTCCTGGGTCGGCTTCGGGCCCGAGGCCGGCGGCACCCTGACGCCCGGCGGCTCCATCTCCAACCTGATGGGCCTGCTGTTCAGCCGGGACCGCGCGCTCAAGGACTCCGGCGAGGTGTCGGCGACCGGGCTCGCGGGCCGCGCGGTCCGCCCGCGGATCCTGTGCTCCGCCGCCGCCCACTTCTCCGTCGCCCGCGCCGCCGGCTTCCTCGGCCTCGGCCGGTCCGCCGTGGTGAAGGTGCCGGTCGACGACCGGGGCCGGATGCTCGCCGACGAGGCCCGCCGGATCGTCGAGGGCTTCGCGCCCGACGAGGTGCCCGTCGCCCTCGTCGCCACGGCCGGCACCACCGACCACGGCTCCTTCGACCCGCTTCCCGAACTCGCCGACCTCGCGGCCGAGTTCGGCATCTGGCTGCACGTCGACGCCGCGTACGGCATCGGCGCGCTGTTCTCGCCGAAGCTGGCCCCGCTGCTGGACGGCCTCGGCCGCGCCGACTCGGTCGCCTTCGACCTGCACAAGTTCGGCTGGGTCCCGGCCTCGTCGAGCGTGGTCGTGGTGCGCGACCGGCGGCACATGGAGTGCCTGGACGAGCAGGCCGTCTACCTCAACCCGTCCGACGACGAGGCCCTCGGCTTCACCGCCCTGCTCGGCACCTCGCTCCAGACCACCCGCCGCTCCGACGCCCTCAAGATGGCCGCCACCCTGCTCACCGTCGGCCGCGAGGGCATGGGCGCCTGGGTGGACGCCTGCCACGAGCAGGCGCGTTACGCCGCGGGCCGGATCGCCGCCACCGAGGGCCTGGAGCTCGTCGCGGACCCGCTGCTCAGCACGGTCATCTTCCGCTGCGCGCCCGCCGACGGGACCCCGGTGGACGACGAGAGCGCCTGGAACGCGGCGGTGCGGCGGCGGCTGATGACGGACGGCCGCGCCCTGCTCGCCCGGACGAAGATCGCCGGTCCCGACGGCACCCCGCGGGTGCACCTGAAGCTGGTCTTCCTCAACCCGACGACGACCGAGGACGACATCGACGCCCTGCTCGCGGACGTCACGGCCGCGGCCCGCGGGCTCGCCCAGGAGGCGGCAGCGGAGCGTTAGCGGTACGCAAGCAGGACGGCAGGGCCGGGCGGGAAGGTAGGTGGTGTCGGCACCGAACGCGGTGCCGGCACCACCGACCTTGTTTCACGGGGGAGAACCACCATGCGTATCCAGCGCAAGAACGCCGTCCTCGCCGTCACCGCGGCCGCCGTCCTCTCGCTCGGCCTCACCGCCTGCGGTGGCGGCGACGACGCCGGCAGCCGCGACGAGGGCGCCGCCGCCCAGTCCCAGAACACGACCGGCGGCACCGGCGGCAGCGCGACCGGCGGCTCGACGAAGGGCGGGTCCTCGACCGGCGGCTCCTCGACCGCCGGGACCTCGGGCGGCTCCACCGAGGGCGGCTCCACGGCCGGCGGCTCGACCGGCGGCTCGACCGGCGGCTCGACGGCCGGCGGCTCGACCGGCGGCTCCGGCAAGGGCTCCGCCCAGAACGCCTCCACCGGCAAGTCCGCGGCCAAGGCCCCGTCCTGCGCCTACAACGACGTGAAGATCACGGCGGCCAAGGCCGACGAGACGCCCACCGAGCACATCACCCTCACCGCCACCAACACCTCGGGCAAGACCTGCCGCCTCGACGGCTACCCGCTGATCGCCTTCGGCCAGATCCAGACCGCCAAGGACGTCCCGGCCGTCGCCAAGAGCAAGCCGGCCGCCCCGATCGTCCTCCAGCCGGGTGCGCCCGCGTACGCCAACGTGCGGATCGCGCTCGGCGGCGCGCACGAGGACAACAAGGTGGTCACCAGCTTCAACGTGAACCTCTTCGCGGGCTCCGACCCCGCCGAGGGCAGCGTCGTCGTCAAGGCCCCGGCGGGCGGCCTGGCCGTCGACGAGGCCGCCGCGAAGACCGGCTACTGGACCTACGAGCTCCGCAACGGCGCCGACGAGTTCTGATCGAGCGCCGTGCCGCGTCCGTCCCGGGGCGCGGCTCGCACCGGACCGACTGGCCGCCTGCCCCCCGTCAGGCGGCCAGTCCCGTTTTCGCCCCCGCCCCGCACAGCGGCAGGACCGTGGTGCCGGGACGTGCGGGGGCGGCCCGGACGGCGGCCCAGCAGGCGACGCCGGTCGGCTCGACGTACAGGCCGCGGCGGGCCAGGTCGAGCTGCGCGGCCCGGATCTGGTCCTCCGTCACGGTGCGGAAGGTCCCGCCGGAGGCCCGTACCGCGCGCAGGATCTGGGCGGCCCGCGGCGGCGCCGGGATGGCGATGCCCTCCGCGAGGGTGGGCCGGACGGCGGCCGGAGCGGCGGGTTCCGCGGCTCCCGCGTGGAAGGCGGCGGCCAGCGGGGAGACCGCCTCGGCCTGGACGGCGACGAGGGCGGGGCGCCGCTCGACGAGCCCGTGGCCGTACAGCTCCTCGACGGCGAGGGCCGCGCCGAGCAGCAGGGTGCCGTTGCCGACGGGCAGTACGAGGGTGTCGGGGAGCCGTCCGCCCAGGTCCTCCCAGAGCTCGTAGACGTAGGTCTTCGTGCCGTGCAGGAAGTGCGGGTTGTACACGTGCGAGGCGTAGAAGACGCCGGGCGCGTCGGCCGCGGCGCGGGCGGCCCGGGCGGTGGCCTCGCGGTCGCCGGGGACGACGACGGTACGGGCGCCGTGGGCGCGGATCTGCTCCAGCTTCTTGGCGGAGGTCCCCTCGGGGACGTACACGGCGCAGTCGAGTCCGGCGCGGGCGCAGTACGCGGCGATCGCCGTGCCCGCGTTGCCGCTGCTGTCGGCGAGCACGGTGTCCGGGGCCAGCCGGCGGGCGAGTTCGGCGAGCATCACGGCGCCGCGGTCCTTGAAGGACAGGGTCGGCATGAGGAAGTCGAGCTTGGCCGAGACGGTGCCCTCGCCCGCCGCGCCGGCTCCGGTCCCGGCCCCGGGCAGTGGGGTCAGCGGGATCAGCGGGGTGCGGCCCTCGCCGAGGGTGACGTGGGGCGCCTGGGGCGGTTCGGTCGCGAGGGGCAGGACCTCCTCGTAACGCCACAAGGAATTCACACGTGACGTGAGGGACGGGAGTGACACCGGTGCCCCGGTGAACTCCAGATCCCAGGGCCCGCGGCACCGTGGACAACACCAGGTGAGGGTGGACGCGGGGGCGTGGACCTGGCAGCGGGGGCACACGTAGGCGGTCATGAGGGCCAGCATGTCAGCGGTGTGGCGGCCGTGTGGCGGGGTGTCCGACGCCCTTGTGCGTTTCCTATGGATCAGCCAATCTTTCGCTCGGCACCCCGACATGACGAACCGCCCGGGCACCTCGCTGCCTGTTGTCATGTCCCTGCCGTACCCCCACAGCAGCGCACCACCAATGAGGAGGACCCCTCACATGTCCGTGATGCGTGATTCCAGGCGCAGGCTGGCCGCCGCGAGCGCCATCGCCGTCGCCGCCCTCGCGCTCGGCTCCCTCTCCGCCGTCCCGGCCACCGCCGCCGGGACCGCCGCCGAAGGCGTCATCCTGAACGCCGGGGCCGAGGGCACTGTCGCCAACAGCTACATCGTCACCCTCCGCGAGTCCGCCGCGCAGGCGGAGACCGCGAAGGGGCGGGCCGTCGCGACCAAGTTCGGCGCGAAGATCAGGCGCACCTACACCGCGGCCCTCAACGGCTACTCCGTCGAGCTCTCCGAGGGGCAGGCCAGGAAGCTGGCCGCCGACCCGGCCGTCGAGTCCGTCAGCCAGAACCGCGTCTTCCACGTCGACGGCACGCAGCCCTCGCCGCCGTCCTGGGGCCTCGACCGGATCGACCAGAAGGCCCTCCCGCTCAACCAGAGCTACACGTACCCGGACAGCGCGGGCCAGGGCGTCACGGCGTACATCATCGACACCGGCGTACGCATCACCCACGGCGACTTCGGCGGGCGCGCCTCCTACGGCTACGACGCCATCGACAACGACAACACCGCCCAGGACGGGCACGGCCACGGCACGCACGTCGCCGGCACCGTCGCGGGCTCGTCGTACGGCGTCGCCAAGAAGGCGAAGATCGTCGGCGTCCGCGTCCTCGACAACTCCGGCTCCGGCACCACCGAGCAGGTCGTCGCGGGCATCGACTGGGTGACGCAGAACGCCGTCAAGCCGGCCGTGGCCAACATGAGCCTCGGCGGCGGCGTCGACACCGTCCTCGACGACGCCGTGCGCCGGTCCATCGCCTCCGGCGTCACCTACGGGGTCGCCGCCGGCAACGAGACCGACAACGCGGCCAACCACTCGCCCGCCCGGGTCGCGGAGGCCATCACGGTCGGCGCCACCACATCGACCGACGCCAAGGCCAGCTACTCCAACTACGGCGCGGGCCTCGACCTGTTCGCCCCCGGCTCGTCGATCACCTCGTCCTGGAACACAGGCGACTCGGCGACCAACACCATCTCCGGTACGTCGATGGCGACCCCGCACGTGGTCGGCGCCGCCGCGCTCTACCTGGCCGCCAACCCGACGGCCACCCCGGCACAGGTCTCCGCGGCACTGGTCGCCGCCGCGACCCCGAACGTCGTCACCAGCCCCGGCACCGGCTCGCCGAACCGGCTGCTGAACGTGGGCGACGGCGGCACCACCCCGCCCACCGGCCCGAAGTTCGAGAACACCGCGGACTACACGATCAACGACAACGCGACCGTCGAGTCCCCGGTGACCGTCAGCGGCGTCACGGGCAACGCCCCGGCCGCGCTCCAGGTGCCGGTGAACATCGTGCACACCTACATCGGTGACCTCCAGGTCCAGCTGATCGCCCCCGACGGCTCGGCGTACACCCTGAAGGCCTTCGGCACCGGCGGCAGCGCGGACAACATCAACACCACGTACACCGTCAACGCCTCCTCCGAGGTCGCGAACGGCACGTGGAAGCTGCGGGTCACGGACAACGCGACCTACGACACCGGAAAGATCGACTCCTGGGCGCTCCAGTTCTGACCCGCCCGACGCACGGACGAAGGGCGGTCGCCGGTCACCGGCGGCCGCCCCTCAGTTCCCCTCAGTTCCAGGGCCGCTCCACCCAGCCCGCCGTCAGGACCAGCCCCGACGCGCGGTGGACGGCCAGGAAGCCGAACGGGCGCTCGATGTCGACGTCGACGATCCGGACCGTGTACGGCGAGGGCGGCGCACCCGCGCCGAAGCCCATGAAGGCCGTCGCCGACGCCGCCTCGAAGCCCCGCGCCGTGAACTCGGCCGTCGCCGCCTGCCGGCCCTGCCCGATCGCCAGCGGGACGTCGCCCACGCCGGGGAAGTGACCGCGGTCGGCCTCGCGCGCGGTGGTCAGGCCGAACAGGCCGTGGTGGGCGAGGAGGTCGTGCCCGGCGGCGAGGGCGAAGGCCGGGACCGACACCCCGAGGCGCGCGCCGGGCGTCGTGCGGCGCGCGGTGCGGACCTCCAGGCCGGGGCCCAGGGCACCGACCGGGAGCCGGTCGCCGGGGACGGCGGGCGCGCGGCCCTCCAGGACGTCGAGCCCGGCGCGCAGGACGGCACCGGCCGTCGCCGCCGGTTCGCCCAGCAGGAGGTGCACGTCGACCCCCGTGTCGCCGAGGACCCGGAGCACGGTGAGCGGCCCCGCCGCCGTGTCGGCCAGGCCGACCTCGTCGAGCGCGGCCGTGGAGCGGTGCAGCCAGGTCACCGTCCGGCCCGACCAAGGGCCTTTCGTCATCCGGGCCTTGCGGGCCATGAACGGCGCGGCCCAGGTCGTCCGCACCGACTGGGCGGAGGCGAGGACGAGCAGCGTCTCCTCGTCCAGGGTGACCGGCAGCGTCGGGACCAGGCCGCCGGTGCGCTCGGCCGCCCACGCGTCCAGGGCCTCGCGGTCGGCCGCGGCGTCGCCGGTGAACCGGCCGAGCGCCGCGTCCGGCAGGCCCGCCACCCACGCCTCGCGCAGCCGCAGGTCCGCGCGGACCCACAGGCCGACGGCCGAGGCCACCCCGGGGATCGCGCCGAGTCCGGCGGCCAGTTCGCGGGCCGCCCCGGCGGCCTCCTCCGCCGGCAGCCCGAGCGCGTCCGCCAGTTCGTCCCGGGCGGCTCCCGTGGCGCCGTCCGCGAGGGCGGCCAGCAGCGGCCAGACACCCGCCGCCGACAGGACGGTGCCGCCGCCCGCCGGAAGCGCACCGGCCCAGCGCCCCGTCATCCGGTTGACCGCCCGTACCGTTCCGCCCCGCATATCGCCCCCGTCGCCCGGACCACGTACGATGCGCGCGCCCGTTTCGATTGTCTGTTCGTCCGCCCCGATCAGGAGCACCGTACTCGTGGACCCGTCCCAGCCGCCCCAGGATTCTCCGGCCCCGGGCACCCCGACGCCGCCGCCCGCGGAGCCGCCCGCCGCGCCGCCGGCCGGACCCGCGGAGTCCCCGGCCGGGGCGTTCGCGCCGCCCGCCGGACCGCCCGCGCCGCCCGTCGGTCCCGGCGGTCCGGCCGTGCCCGGGCCGTACGGTGGCGCCGGGCCCTACGGTGTCCCCGGGCCGTACCAGGCGCCGGGGCCCTACACGCCGTACGGCCCCTACGGGCCGCAGGGTCCGGGTGCCGCCGGCCCGTACGGGGCGCCCCGGCCCGGCACCAACGGGCTGGCCGTCGCCTCCCTCGTCTCCGGCATCGTCTGCTGCCTGCCGCCGCTCGGGCTGATCCTGGGCCTGGTCGCCCTGCCCCGGATCCGGAGGGAGCGGCAGAAGGGCAAGGGCCTCGCCATCGCGGGCATCGCCCTGTCCACGGTGAGCTGCCTGCTGATCGTCCTCGGCTTCGCGACCGGCGGCTTCGCCTCGTTCTGGAAGGGCGTCCAGGAGGGCATGGACGAGGCGGGCTCCTCCAAGTCCGCCTTCTCGCTGCGCAAGGGCGAGTGCTTCGACGTGCCCGGGAAGCTGGACGAGTACACCGAGAACGTCGACATCGTCGACTGCGCGAAGCCCCACGAGGGCGAGGTCACCGGCAGCTTCAAGATCACCGGCTACGGCAAGTGGCCCGGCGACAAGGCCCTCGACGCCCTCGCCGAGGAGCGCTGCCAGGAGATCAACGACGCGTACACGCTGGACAAGTGGGCCGTCCCGGACGACGTCTGGACCTACTACTACCTGCCGAGCAGCATGTCCTGGCGGGGCGGCGACCGCACGGTGACCTGCACCTACGGCACCGACAAGGCGCCCTTCTCCGGCTCCCTGCGCAAGGACGGCCTCACCCTCAACGCCGACCAGCACGCCTTCCTGCTGGCCGTCAACGCGATCGACACCGCGCTGATGAAGGAGCCCGAGGAGGACGCCGACGCCGACCTCGCGGCCAACACGGCCTGGGCCCGGGAGGTCCACTCCACCGTCACGGCCGAGGCCCAGGGGCTGCGCACCCGCGGCTGGCCGGCCGCCGCCGAGCGTCCGGTGGTCGCGCTGGCGGAGAAGCTGGACGCCGCCGCGAAGAAGTGGCGGAAGCTGGCGGCGGCGCCGGACGACGACACGTTCTGGGCGGAGTACGAGCAGGCGTACGACGCGCTCGACCCGAAGATGGAGTCCGCGGCCCGCCGGGCGCTCGGCCTCGCCGACACCCTCAACCGCGACAGCGAGAAGGTCTGACCTCCGCTCTCCGCTCTCCGCCCTCCGCTCTCCGCCCTCCGCCCGCGCACGGGGGACGGGGCCCGGTCTCTGTCGAGACCGGGCCCCGTCCTTGTTCCGTGCGTCCGTGCGTCCGTGCTTTCGTCAGGCCCTCGCCCCGGCAGGTCTCAACGCCGTCCGCCCAGGACGCCGTTCACCGCGGTGATCAGCTCACCGTCCGGGGTGTCCCCGTCGAGCGACCAGAACATCGCGCCGCCGAGCCCCTTGGCCCGTACGTACGCCGACTTGGTACGCAGGACCTGGGGGTCGTCGTAGGTCCACAGGGTCGTGCCGTCGAACAGCCAGGCGTGCCCGTTGCGGCGGTCCCGGTGCACGGTGGACGCGCCCGATTCGGCCAGCTTCTTCAGCGCCTCGTAGTCCTCGGAGCCGGCGCCCCAGGTGCCGGCCGCCGCGCCGGTCGCGGGCTTGCCCAGGCCGGTGCCGCCGCCGGTGACGCCGGTCCAGCCCTGGCCGTAGAACGGCATGCCGACCACCAGCTTGCGGGCGGGCGCGCCGCGCCGCAGCCAGTCGTTCACGGTCTGGTCGACGCTGAAGTCGCCGCGGGGGGCGAAGAGCGCGGACTGCTGGGCGGTGGTCGACTCCCAGCTGCCGTGGAAGTCGTAGCCCTGGAGGTTGACGAAGTCGAAGTCGCGCATGATCTTCCGGACCTCGAAGCCCGCGTCGATCTTGGCGGGGGCGGTCGGCACGAACGCCGACAGCTCGTAGTGCTTCCGCTTCCGCTCGGCCTTCGCGTACGCGTCGAGCTGGGTGCGGAACTCGTGGACCAGGGCGGTGAAATTCTGCTTGTCCTCGGGCCGGAAGACGGTGTCGGTGTCGCCCGCCGAGCCCGGCCACTCCCAGTCGATGTCGATGCCGTCGAAGAGGCCCGCGGCGGCTCCCGCGCCGCCACGGGCTCCGTCGACGGGCAGGTTGCCCTTGATGTAGAGGTCGACGCAGGAGGCGACGAGGGCCTTGCGGGAGGCAGGGGTGCGGGCCGCGTCCGAGAAGTGGGTGGACCAGCTCCAGCCGCCCAGCGAGATCATGACCTTGAGGCCGGGGTGCGCGGCCTTGAGCTCGCGCAGCTGGTTGAAGTTGCCGGCCAGCGGCTGGTCGGGGGTGTCGGCGACCCCGTCGACCGAGCCGGCCGCGTCGATCGGGCGCACGTAGTCGGCCCACGGGTCGGCCTCGCCGGGTACGTTCCCGGTGAAGCACTTCCCTTCGGCGCTCACGTTGCCGAAGGCGTAGTTGATGTGGCTCAGCTTGGCGGCGGTGCCGCTGGTCTCCAGGTCCTTGACCTGGAAGTTCCGCCCGTAGACGCCCCATTGGGTGAAGTAGCCGACGCGCTTGTACGCGGGCTTGGCGGACTTCTCGTGCTGGTGAGGGGTCTGGACCGCGCCCGCCGCGGGGGCGAGGGCGGCGAGCAGGCCGAGGGAGACGGCGGCGACGGACATCCGGGAAAGGCTTCTGCGACGCATGAGGCGGAACGTATTGGTCTGGACCATCAACGTCAAGGATTCCGACGGGAGTTCGGTGGCTATACCTGCGGTAAGCCCCCACGTAAAGGCAAGTCATCACTTCGGGTGAAACTTTGGCCCATGCTTGCGGTCGCGCACCCTCGGTTGTCAGTCTGTAGCTGTCAGTCAACCTGAGGGGAGTGTCCAGTGACGTTCGGTGAGCAGCCCGCCTATCTGCGTGTGGCGAGCGATCTCCGGGAGAAGATCGCCAACGGCTCGCTTCCCCCGCACACCCGGCTCCCCTCCCAGGCGCGCATCCGCGAGGAGTACGGGGTGTCGGACACCGTCGCACTGGAGGCGCGCAAGGTCCTGATGGCCGAGGGCCTGGTCGAGGGGCGCTCGGGCTCGGGGACCTATGTGCGCGAGCGGCCCGTGCCGCGCCCCATCGCCCGCTCCGGCTACCGCCCCGCCGCGGGTGCCACCCCCTTCCGCCAGGAGCAGGCGGCCGAAGGGGCGCGCGGCACCTGGGAGTCGAACAGCGAGCAGGAGCCGGCGAGCGCCGAGACCGCCGCCCGGCTCGGCATCGAGCCGGGGGAGCGGGTGATGCGCACGCGGTACGTCTACCGGGACGCGGGCGAGCCGATGATGCTCTCCACCTCCTGGGAGCCGCTCGCCGTCACCGGCCGGACGCCGGTCATGCTGCCCGAGGAGGGGCCGCTGGGCGGCTGCGGGGTGGTCGAGCGGATGGCCGCGATCGACGTGGTGGTGGACAACGTGGTGGAGGAGGTCGGCGCCCGGCCCGGCCTCGCCGAGGAGCTGCTGACCCTCGGTGGCGTCCCCGGCCACGTGGTGATGGTGGTCGAGCGGACCTACTACGCCTCGGGGCGGGCGGTCGAGACCGCGGACGTCGTCGTGCCCGCCGACCGCTACCGGATCGCCTACCACCTGCCCGTGCGGTGAGCGGGTGAGCGGCGCGAGCGGGCGGGGCGCCTGACCGGGCCGGCCGGGCGGCGGCGGGCCGGGGGCGCGGCGCGGCCGTGACCGCTGGGCGGGGCCGGGTGTCCGGCGCCGTTCACGCCGAGTTGACGGGGCGCCGGGTGCCGTAACACCGGGGCAACCACGCCTGGCGACGGATCGTCACGCCCCGCTCCTACCTTCCTCGTCCGTACCCGCAATCCGGTCGGACGACAGGAAACAGGAACCCTCATGACGGACACGGTCACCCCGCCGGGAACCTCGGCGCCCGCCCCGCCGCCCCGCCGCCGCTACGCCGCACTGGCCGCCGACGAGAGCCGCGAGGACTACTCGCTGCGCTACGCGCCGCACTCCTTCCGGCGCTGGTCGCCCGCGACGGTCGCCGGCACCGCGCTCGGCGGCATCGCCTACCTCGCCGACTTCGCCATCGGCGCCTCGATCGTCTTCACCTACGGCTTCACCAGCGGAACCGCCTCGATCCTCACCGCCGCCGTCGTCATCTTCCTCACCGGCATCCCGATCGCCCGCGCCTGCGCCCGCTACGGCCTGGACATGGACCTCGTCACCCGGGGCGCCGGCTTCGGCTACTTCGGCTCCACCCTCACCTCGCTCATCTACGCCTCCTTCACCTTCATCTTCTTCGCGCTCGAAGGCTCGATCATGGCCCAGGCCATGCACCAGGCCTTCGGACTGCCCGTCGAGATCGGCTATCTCGTCACCACGCTGATCGTGATCCCGATCGTCTTCCGCGGCATGGGCGCCCTCGCCAAGGTGCAGGCCTGGACCCAGCCCCTGTGGCTCGTCGGCCTGGTGCTGCCCTTCCTGGTGCTCGCCTTCGAGGCGCCCGACGCCTGGGGCTCCTTCGCCTCCTTCGGCGGCACCGAGGGGGCCGGCTCCGGCTTCTCGTGGATCGGCTTCGGCCTCGGCACCGGCGTCGCCCTGTCCCTCATCGCGCAGATCGGCGAACAGGCCGACTACCTGCGCTTCATGCCCGCCAGGACCGAGGAGAACAAGCGCCGCTGGAACCTCGCCGTGCTCGCCGCCGGCCCCGGCTGGGTGGTCATCGGCGCGGCCAAGCAGCTCGGCGGCGCCTTCCTCGCCTTCGTCGCCCTGGAGGCGGTCGGCAAGACCCACGCCCTGGAGCCGATCGCCCCGCAGATCGAGGCGCTCAGGCCCTGGCTCGGCTCCTTCGCGCTGCCCGCCGCGGCCCTCTTCGTGATCGTCTCCCAGATCAAGATCAACGTCACCAACGCGTACAGCGGCTCGCTGTCCTGGTCGAACTTCTTCTCCCGGCTCACCCACCGCCACCCCGGCCGGGTCTGGTACATCTTCCTCAACCTCGCCATCGCGCTGACGCTGATGGAGATGAACATGTTCGCGGCCCTCGGCAAGCTGCTGGGCTTCTACTCCAACGTCGGCATCGCCTGGATCGCGGCCGTCGCCGCGGACCTCGTCATCAACAAGCGGGCCGGCTGGAGCCCGCCGTACATCGAGTTCAAACGCGCCTATCTGTACGCCGTGAACCCGGCCGGCTTCGGCGCCATGGGCATCGCCTCCGTCGTCTCGATCCTCGCCTTCTTCGGCCTCTTCGGGACCTACGCCGAGGCCTTCTCCACCTTCATCGCCGCCGGTCTCGCCCTGACGCTCTGCCCGCTCATCGCCTGGGCGACCAAGGGCAGGTACTACCTGGCCCGGCCCAACCCCGTGTGGGGGTACGCCCAGGCCGAAGGCTCCGGGGGAGGTCCGGGCGTGGCCGTCCCCGACGTGACCGCCACCCACACCTGCGCGGTCTGCGCCACCGCGTACGAGCTGCCCGACATCGCCGACTGCCCCGCCCACTCCGGACCGGTCTGCTCGCTCTGCTGCTCCCTCGACGCCACCTGCGGGGACCTCTGCCGCAAGGACCCGGCCGCCGCCGGTACCGTCCTGATGCCGGTGCCGACCGTCCCCCCGGCCCCGCCCGTGGCCTGAGCCCGGCCGCCCTCCGCCGGTTACTGGCCAGATGCGTATCTCTTCGTGAAAACACGTATCCGCTGTGTAAAGGTCAGGCGTAAGCTCCGGCATATGCGGATTGCGATTTCCTGGAGATCGTCAGACATGCCCGGACCGGCGGAGGGAGAAGCCCGATGAGCGAGAGCGGCCCCGTCCTTCCCTGGCTGGTCATACGGCAGGACGACAACGGCAACCGCTACCGCGTCGGTCAGTACGCGACGGAGGACGAGGCCCGGCGGATCGCCGACAGTCTCGACGCCCGCGGCCACAAGCAGCTCTACTGGGTCGAGCGGATCGGCTCGCCCGCCCTCTGAGCCGGCCGGGCCACCGCGTCCGGGCGGCCCGGCCGGCCGCCCGCGTTACGCTCCGCCCCATGACCGATCACCCCGCCCGTCCCACCGCCTCCGACCCCGCTCCCGTCGTGGTGGTGGCCGGGGCGCTCTACGACCAGGGGCGCCTGCTCGCCGCCCGCCGCAGCGCCCCCGCCGAACTCGCCGGCCGCTGGGAGCTGCCCGGCGGCAAGCTGGAGCCGGGCGAGAGCCCCGAGGAGGCCCTGGTCAGGGAGCTCCGCGAGGAGCTGGGCATCGAGACCGAGCCGGGCGAGCGCCTCCCCGGCGAATGGCCGCTGAAGCCCGGATACGTGCTCCGGGTGTGGACCGCCCGACTGCTCTCCGGCGAGCCGCGCCCGCTGGAGGACCACGACGAGCTGCGCTGGCTGGCCCGCCACGAGCTGGACTCCGTCGACTGGCTCGACCAGGACCGGCCCGCCGTCGCCGAGGCGGCCCGGCTGCTGCCCGCGGTCCCGGCCGACGGCGCGCGCCCCTGAGCCCTACGCCGTTCGTGCCACCGTGCGCCCAGGCGGCCGCCCGGCGCGATATCCCACTCCGAATATCGGGTATGTGCTGATTAACCCCCCGAAATAGGACGTGGGCCTCGTGATCGACACCGAAGGCGACTGTGCCGAGTGGCACTTTCCGGCGGAGGCCAACGCCGTGCGCACGGCCCGCCACGCGGTGCGGGACACCCTGAGGGCCTGGCAGCTCGACTCGGTGATCGGCGATGTGACGATCCTGCTGGTCAGCGAGCTGGTGACCAACTCCCTGCGGTACGCCTCCGGGCCCATCGGCGTCCGTCTGGTCCGCCTCCGGGCCGACGGCGACGGACCCGGACACGGCCCGGCGCTCCTGGTGGAGGTCTCCGATCCCCTTCCGGATGGACCCACCGAGCGCCCCGCCGGACCCGAGGACGAAGGGGGGCGCGGACTGCAGCTGGTGGCTTGTTCCGCACGCCGCTGGGGTACCCGCGCGGGCAGGACGGGGAAAACCGTGTGGTTCGAGCTGGCCCTGCCTGGTGAGTAAACAGAGTGGGACGACGATCAGCGGGCCTCGGCCGGAAACGAACGAGACCACCCTGTGATCGTGAACGTCGTGCCGACGGGGGCCATGGTGCTGAATACTGCGCTCATGGCCGGTCCGGTGCGGTGAGCTGGAGGGGACGGTCGCGTGAGCGAGATACCTGAGACGGCGAGCGGGGTCGTGTGGCAGAGCAGCCCGCCCGGATCGATCTATGACTACATCCGGGTCGCCTCCTTCTCGATAGGCCCCGACGGGCTCGTCGAGCAGTGGAGCAGACGGGCCGTCGAGCTGTTCGGCGTGACCGCCGAGGACGCCATGGGCAAGGACCCGGTCGAGGCGTTCATGCCCGCCGACCTGCGCGAGCGCGGCCATCGCCGGGTCAAGGAGATCCTCGACGGCCGGGAGTGGACGGGCCTGGTCCCGTTCCGCATCCCGGGGGAGGACCGCCCGCGCGGCATCGCCGAGATGTACGTCATGCCCAGCGAGACCGCCTCGGGGCGCCGGGCCGCCCTCTGCATCGTGGTGGACGTCCGCGCCCTGCGCCGGATCGAGACCGACCTGGCCGCCTCGCAGGCCATTTTCGGCCAATCCCCCTTCGGTTTCCTCCTCTTCGGTACCGACCTCACCGTCAAGCGGGCCAACCGGCGCTTCGCCACCGTCTTCGGCGGCTCCGCCGACGACCACCGCGGCCGCACCGTCCACGACTACCTGCCCCGCGGCGAGGCCGACCGGATGACCGCCGCGCTGCGCAAGGTCCTGGAGACCGGCGAGTCCGTCGCCGACCTCCAGATCGTCGGCGCCGCCCCCGGCTCCACCGACCGGCGCCAGTGGTCGATCAACCTCTACCGCGTGCACGGCGGTACCGGCCGCCCCGTCGGCGTCGCCGGCCTCGGCATCGACGTCACCCGCCGCCACAACGCGGCCCGCGAGGCCGCCAGCGCCCGCCGCAACCTCGCCCTCCTCAACGAGGCCGGCGCCCGCATCGGCACCTCCCTCGACCTGGAGGCCACCGCCCGCGAGCTGCTCGCCGTCGCCGTCCCCGGCTTCTGCGACCTCGCCGCCGTCGACCTCTACCAGGGCCTGCTCACCGGCGACGAGGCCCCGCCCGGACGCATGGGCGGCTCCCACGACGTCGGCTACGGCGCCGGCAGCGCCGAACTGCGCAGGGTCGCCGTCGCCAGCGCCGTCTCCGACAGCCGCGTCCAGGTCGGCAGGCCGCGGGCCGCCGGCGACGACGACGAGGCGGCCCGGGCCGCCGGGGCCGCCGGGGCCGACAGGGAGGTCTGTTGCGACGACGGCCCCATCGAGCTCGGCTCCGTCCACCGCTACCCGTTCAACTCGCCCTGCGCCGGCGCCCTGCGCACCGGCCGTGTCCACACCGTCCCCGGCGCCGACGGCAGCCTCGTCCAGTCCACCCTCGTCGTCCCGATGGTCGCCCACGACACCGTCGTCGGACTCGTGCAGTTCTCCCGCGCCAAGGGCAGCGAACCCTTCGGCGAACGGGACCGGGCCCTCGCCGTCGAACTCGCCGCCCGCGCCGCCGTCTGCATCGACAACGCCCGCCTCTACCGGCGCGAACACGAGCGGGCCCTCATCCTCCAGCGCAGCCTCCTGCCGCCCGGCGACCCCGAGGCGGCCGGCCTCGACATCGCCTGCCGCTACCTCCCCGGCACCGCCGCCACCGAGGTCGGCGGCGACTGGTTCGACGTGATCCAGCTCCCCGGCCACCGCACCGCCCTCGTCGTCGGCGACGTCATGGGCCGCGGCCTGCGCGCCGCCGTCGCCATGGGCGAACTCCGCACCGCCGTACGCACCCTGGCCCAGCTCGACCTCGAACCCGCCGAGGTGCTGTCCCACCTCGACGAGATCGCCCGCGGCCTCGGCGCCCCCGGCGGCACCCAGCAGTCCGCCCGCACCCACAAGGCACGCGGCCCCGAGCTGTCCGAGGTCTACCTCGCCACCTGCGTGTACGCCGTCTACGACCCGGTCACCCGGCGCTGCACCTTCGCCAACGCCGGCCACCTGCCGCCCGTGCTCGTCGAACCCGGCGAGGAGGCCCTCCTCCTCGACGTACCGCCCGGCATGCCGCTGGGCGTCGGCGGCGAACCCTTCGAGGAGGTCGAGGTCGAACTCCCCGAGGGCGCGCTGCTCGCCCTCTACACCGACGGCCTCGTCGAATCCCGCGACCATCCGCTCGACGAGGGCCTGAGCGCCTTCCGCAGCGCCCTGAGCAACCCCGGCCGGCCCCTGGAGGACGTCTGCGACCACGTCCTCAGCACCCTCGACACCCGGCACGGCGAGGACGACATCGCGCTGCTGATGGCCCGTATCCAGGGACTGCCCGCCGAGGCCGTCGGCGACTGGCGGCTGCCCAGGGAGCCCCGCTCCGTCGGCCGCGCCCGCGAGCTCGCCCGCGCCCAGCTCACCACCTGGGGGCTCGAAGCCCTGGTGGACACCGTCGAACTGCTCGTCAGCGAGCTCGTCACCAACGCCCTGCGCTACGGCGAGGGGGAGATCCGGCTGCGGCTGCTGCGCGACCGCACCCTGGTCTGCGAGGTGTGGGACGCGGGCCTGGTCCAGCCGCGCCGCCGCCGCGCCAAGGACACCGACGAGGGCGGTCGCGGGCTGCAACTGGTCGGACTGCTCAGCGCCGCCTGGGGCTCGCGCCGCACCCCGCGCGGCAAGACGGTCTGGTTCGAGCTGCCGCTGCCCGACGGCGACGGCCTCGCCGAGCCCACGGTGGACCAGCTGCTCAGCATGTTCTGAGCAGCCTTCCACCGCACCCGGCGGGAACGGGCCCGGCTCAGCCCTTCAGGGCGGCCAGCCGGGCCTCGATCTCGGCCTGGTCGCCGAGCGCGTCCAGCTGCTCGAACTGCGCGTCCAGGGAGGAGGCCGCCAGCTCCTGCTTGCCCAGGGCCTTCGCCTCCTCCCGGCGCACCTTGTCCTCGAAGCGGTTCAGCTCGCTGGTCGGGTCGAGGACGTCGACGCTCTTCACCGCGTCCATCATCCGGTTCTGCGCCTGCGCGGACTTCGCCCGCGCGACCAGCTCGTCCCGCTTGGCCTGGAGCTCGCCCAGCTTGGCCTTCATCTGGGTGAGACCGCTCTTGAGCTTCGCCACCACCTCGGTCTGCGCCGCGATCGTCGGCTCCGCCGTCCGGGCCTCCTTCTCCGACTGGAGCTGGCGGCCCAGCGCCACCTTCGCCAGGTTGTCGAAGCGGTCCGCCTCGGCCGGCTGCCCGCCGGCCCGCAGCTCGTCCGCCTTGCGGCTGGCGGCCAGCGCCTTCTCGCCCCACTCCTTCGCCGCGGCCACGTCCTCCTGGTGGTCCTGCTCCATCATCCGCAGGTTGCCGATGGTCGCGGCGACCGCCTCCTCCGCCTCCGCGATGTTGCTCGCGTAGTCGCGGATCAACTGGTCCAGCATCTTCTGCGGATCCTCGGCCTGGTCGAGGAGCGCGTTGATGTTGGCCTTCGCCAGCTGGGCGACCCGGCCCAGGATGGTCTGCTTGCTCATGCTCGGTCTCCTTCGGATGGGACGACAGGGACAGCGCGCGAGCGCGCGCTCAGAAACGGCCACCGCCACCGAGCCGGCCGCGCGTGCCCCCGCCGCCGAAGCTGCCGGGGCCGCCGCCGAAGCCGCCGCCCCCGAACCCCCCGCCGTGACCGGACCCGCCCCCGCCCCGGCCGCCGCCGAACAGGCCGCCGAGGATGATGCCGCCGAGCACCGCGCCGCCCAGCCCGCTCCCGCCGGACCCGCCCGCCCCCGTGCCGCCGCCGAACCCGTCGGGATTCCCGTACGTCCGTACGTCCCGCTCGGCCAGCTCCTGCGCCCGCCGGGCCAGCGCGTCCGCCTGCTGCGCCTCCGTCAGCGCCGACTGCGGGTCGTCCTCGGCGAGCTCGCCCGCCCGGTCGAGCCGGCGCCCGGCCTCGGCCAGCCGGGTGCGGGCCTCGGCGCCGACCGCGCCGCGGTGCGTCGTCACGTAGTCGCCGGCCGCCCCGATCGCGGAACGGGCCGTCAGCAGGGCCTGGTCGAGGAGGGCCCGGGCGCGCCGGGTGCCCGACTCGCGCTCCCGGGCGCCCTCCAGCGCCTCGTCGAGGGCGGCGTCCGCCTGCTCGACCCGCCGCAGCGCCTCGATCGGGTCGTACCGCCCGGAGTCCACCGCCGCCCGCACATCCGCGAGTACGGACTCGGCCCGGCCGATCCGGCCCCGCAGGTCCGCCGTCGACACGCGCTCCGCGGTGCCCTGGAGCAGTCCGCGGGCGTCGGCCAGGTCCGCCTCGGTCTCGGCGAGCGCGCCCGGCAGCCCGCCGACCGCCTCCGCGAGCTCCTTGGCCCGCCGGTCGACCGCCTCGATCAGCCGGGCCGCCTGGTCCACGGCGCCCTCCGCGGCCCGGATCTGCACGGCGGCGGCGCCGTTGTCGCCGGCGTCGAGATGCTGCCGGGCCTGGTTGACGGTGGCGGTCGCGAACACCAGCCGGTCCTTGGCCTGCTCGACGTCGCCGGAGACCGGGGCCGCCGCGGACTCCGTGTACCGCTCGCGCATCGCCGCGAGCGCCGCCTGCGCCGTGCCCATCCGGCCGGTCTGCTCGCGGAAGGCCGACTCGACGGCCGCGAGGGCCTGCGGGGCGTTGTGCTCCAGGGCGCGCAGCCGGTCGAAGTCCGCCGACTCGGCGTCGAGCCGGGCGTTGACGTCGGCGCAGCGCCGCAGGATCTCCTCCAGCATGGAGCGGCGGGTCGCGTCGTCCTCCGGGAACGCGTCGTCGAGCTGCTGGCGCAGCCGGAACGCGGCCGTCAGCTCGCCCTCGGCGTACCGGACGGCCGCGGTGAACGGCTCGGCCGCCTCGTCGCCGAACTGGGCCGCCGCGAAACCGAGTTCCTCGTTGCTGGTGCGGACGGCGTCGTCGGTGGCGACCAGCGCCTGCCGGGCCCGACCGTCCAGCTCCTCCAGCGTCGGCCGCGCGGGCGCCTTCGGCGCGCCCCGGCCCGGCCCGTCGCCGGGCGGCGGGGCGGGGCGGGGGCCGCTCCTCCTGCGCCGCCGGGTGTACGCGTACGCCGCCACCGCGCCGGCGCCGCCGACCAGGACGACGGGCAGCACGAGGTCGCTCGCGGAGGGCGATCCGGACGCGGCGGAGCCGGTGCCGGGGTCGGCCGGACCCGGGGTGATCGCGGGGGTGGGGACGGGCTGCCCGGCGAGGACGGCGGAGTAGCCGTTCGCGGCGCCGATCGCCGCGCCCGCCCAGTCGTTCTGCCGCAGCGCGGGCTCGATCGCGGTCCGGGCCACGTCGTCGAGCTGGGCCTGGGTGAAGCGCGAGTCGGGGTCGGCGGAGTAGCCGTACTGCCGGTCGTGGGTGGCGACGGCGAGCAGGACGTCGTCGCGGCCGAGCCCGTTGCGTTCGGCGGTGGCGTCGGCCCAGCCCTGGGCCGGACGGCCGGAGAAGTCCCGTACGTAGACGACGAAGAGCTGCACCCGGCGGGCGTCGTAGAGCGCGTCGAGGGCCCGCACCACCTCGGGACGCCGGTCGCCCAGCGCTCCCACCCGGTCGGTGATCTGCCCCTCACGGGACAGCGTGACCGGGTCGTCGGCGCGGGCACCGGGGACGGCGGGCACGACCAGCCACCACGCCGCCACCAGCACCGCGAGCAGGGCTCGGGTGGCTGTTCGCGTCACAGAACGGAGGCTATGTCCGCCCCGGGACCTCCGCGACCGGGCCGCCCGGGGCGAAACCGCGTGCGACCGTCCGGCGTCACTGTCGGTAGCCGCCGCTACGGTGGCCGAGGCGACAGGACGCGACCGGGGGGCCCAGATGGACGGACGAGGCACACGACGGTGGCGGCGCGGCCGCCGGTGGGCCCTGGCGCTCGCCCTGCTGCTGGTCCTCCCGCCGCTCGCCGGCGGACTCGCGCTGCGCCTGAACTACGGCGGTGAGCTCCGGGACGGCACGCTCAGCCGCGGCAAGGACGCCATCTGGCTCGGCCACGCCTGGGTCGACGGCCGGAAGAAGGACGCCGACCTGGCCGCCTTCGCCGCCCGCATCAAGGGGACCGGCATCCGCGACCTGTACGTCCACGCCGGCCCCCTGGAACACGACGGCACCCTGCCCGCCGCCCGCCACCCGAGAGCGACCTGGCTCGTCGGCGCCGTGCACCGCACCCTGCCCGGCATCCGCGTGCACGCCTGGCTGGGCGACGTCCTGGCCACCGAGGGCCCCGACGGGCTGCGCCTGGAGCGGCCCGCCTCCCGCGCCGCCGTGGTGACCTCCGCCCGGCAGGTGCTGGACGCGGGCTTCGACGGCGTCCACTTCGACCTGGAGCCCCTGCACTCCGACGACGCCTCCTACCTCTCCCTCCTCGACGACCTCGGCGCCCTGACCCGCTCCCGGAAGGCGTGGCTCTCGGTCGCCGCGCACCAGATCGACCCGCTGCCGGCCGCGCACACCGTCCTCGGCGGGCTCAGCGGCAGCGAGAAGTGGTGGTCGCAGGCGTTCTTCGGCCAGGTCGCCCGCCGTGTCGACCAGATCGCCCTCATGTCGTACGACACCTGGATGCCCCTGGAGGGCCTCTACGGCGGGTATGTCGCCCAGCAGACCAGCCTCGCCCTGGAGGTCACCCCCGAGAGCACGGACCTCCTGATGGGCCTGCCGTTCTTCCACGAGGACGACCTCGGCCACCACGAGTCCGCCGAGACCGTCGAGGCCGCCGTGCGCGGCGCCCGCCTCGGCCTCGGCCGCACCGACCCGGACCGCGCCCGCTTCGGCCTCGCCCTGTACGTCGACTTCGCGGCCCGGGACGAGGACTGGGCGGCCTACCGCGAGGGCTGGCACTGACCGCGCGGGCCCAGGGGCCGGCCCGGGACCGGGGGTGCCGCCCCGCGCGGCCCCGGGTGCCGGCTCAGTAGGAGCAGCCGCTGGTGGGGAGGGTGTTCGGCGCGGGTGGGGTCGTGCCGTCGTACAGGGCGAGGAGCAGCGGCTGGGGGCAGTGCTTCACGCCGCCGATCCGGATCTCGACGTGCAGGTGCGGGCCGGTCGACTGGCCGGTGTTGCCGGACTCGCCGAGGTACTGCCCGGGGCTGACCGTGCTGCCCGCGGCGACCCCGCGCGAGTCGAGGTGCCCGTAGATGTACGTGGTGCCGTCGGATCCGGTCAGGGTGATGCCGTTGCCGAATCCGCCGTCGATGTAGCCGACCGTGCCGCGCGTGATCGCGTAGACGGGGGTGCCGACGGGGACCTGGATGTCGATGGCCGCGTAGTCGTGGTGCGGGTCGTCCAGTTCGGTGCGGGGGACGGCGCCCGCGGGCAGCACGTAGGCGAAGTCGCGGCCGGCGCAGGTGGCGGTCTCCGGCTCCGCGGACAGCACGGTCTGGGTCCAGCCGGAGAGGTCGACCGGGTCGTCGTTGTGGTAGACGATGTCCGCGCCCGAGCCGTCGGTGGGGTTCACGTCCTGGTACCAGTACATGCCGCCGGCCGCGGTCACGCCGTAGTAGAGGCCGCCGCCGGGGGAGACCAGCCGGTCGAAGCCGGACCAGTTGGCGGCGGCGAGGAGCCGGCTCGACCAGCCGCCGGCGCCGTCGATCCGGTACTCCAGGAGCCGCCCGTCGGAGGTGTTCGCGAGCAGCCGGTCGTCGCCGGTGGCGGTGAGGGTCTTCAGGACGAAGCCGGTGCCGATCTCGACGCGCTGGCCGATGTGCTGGGAGCCGGCCGGCTTGGGCTGGGACACCAGGTACTGGAGGAGCACGCCCCCGGCGGTCCCGTACAGGTGCCCGTGCCCGTCGTACGTCAGCTTGTCGTGGGTCCAGCCGGTGCCGATGGCGACCGGGGCGTTGAGCAGGGCGAGCGAGAGGTTGTTGGTCCTGATGTCGATCCGGTAGAGCGTGCCGGCGCTGTCGGTGGCGAGGACGGTGTTGAAGTTGAGCGTCGCCAGGGCCTTGGGGACGAAGCCGAGGTCGGGGCCGACCAGGGTCTTGACCCGGTCGCCGTTCGACGGGTCGATCTGCGAGTAGGTCAGACGGCCGTCGGCCAGGGCTCCGTAGACCGACACCGAGCCCGAGCAGTCCGCCGTGGCACCGGCTCCGGTGACGGCGTTCGCCGTGCGGGCGGCGGCGGGGGTGGCCGCCTGCGCCGTGCCGGTGGTGACGGCCGCGAGGCCGAGGGCGAGGGCGGTGGCGAGGAGCGAGCGGACGGCGCCGCGGCGCCTGCGGGTCTGCAACGTGGGACCTCCGTGGTGTGTGGTCCGACGTCGCTCGCCACGGGGTGTCCGGCGACCGCCGCCGGAATCCGCCGGGGCGCCGGCAGGCACGAGGTGTGCGTCCTGCCGACGCGTCCGAGCGTCCCCACGGCGCGGGCCGGAGCACCCCTTCGTGACCCTCTCGTTACGTGAGCATGCCAAATTGGCCGACGGGTGGCCCGTCGAGCGGCGGGTCGGGCCCCCTTGACCGCCCCCGGGGTCACCGCCCCCGGGGTCACCGCCTCCGGGTCACCACCTCAGAGGTCAGCACCCCGGGTCACCACCCCCGGATCCTCCCCCTTGATCACCGCCCCCGTCGCCGGATCTTGCTCCCCAGCCACACCACCGGGTCGTACTTCCGGTCCACGACCCGTTCCTTCATCGGGATGAGGGCGTTGTCCGTGATCCGGATGGACTCCGGGCAGACCTCCGTGCAGCACTTGGTGATGTTGCAGTAGCCGAGGCCGTGTTCGTCCTGGGCGGTGCGGCGGCGGTCCAGGCCCGACTCCTCGGCCGCGTCGAGGGGGTGCATGTCGAGTTCGGCGATCCGCATGAGGAAGCGGGGGCCGGCGAAGGCGGGCTTGTTCTCCTCGTGGTCGCGGACGACGTGGCAGGTGTCCTGGCACAGGAAGCACTCGATGCACTTGCGGAACTCCTGCGAGCGGTCGACGTCCTCCTGTCGCATCCGGTACTCGCCCGGGGCGAGCCCGGCCGGCGGGACGAAGGCCGGGATCTCGCGCGCCTTCGCGTAGTTGAAGGAGACGTCCGTGACCAGGTCGCGGATGACGGGGAAGGCGCGCATCGGGGTCACGGTGACGGTCTCCTCGCGGGTGAAGACCGACATCCGGGTCATGCACATCAGCCGTGGGCGCCCGTTGATCTCGGCCGAACAGGAGCCGCACTTGCCGGCCTTGCAGTTCCAGCGGACGGCGAGGTCCGGGGTCTGGGTGGCCTGGAGGCGGTGCACGATGTCGAGGACCACCTCGCCGTCGTGCACCTCCACGGTGTAGTCGGTCAGCTCGCCGCCGTCGGCGTCGCCCCGCCAGATCCGGAAGCGGGCCTGGTACGTGCTCATGACTCCAGCTCCTCCGCTGACAGGTACTTGGCCAGCTCCTCCCGCTCGAAGAGCGCGAGGAGGTCGGCCCTGATCGGTTCGGTGCCCACCCGTTCCAGGGCGACGCGGGGGCCGTCCACCCGGCACAGCAGGTTCACCGGGCGCCAGGCGCGGTCCATCGTCGGGTGGTCCTCGCGGGTGTGGCCGCCCCTGCTCTCGGTGCGCTCCAGCGCCGCCCGGGCCACGCACTCGCTGACCAGCAGCATGTTCCGCAGGTCCAGGGCCAGGTGCCAGCCCGGGTTGAACTGCCGGTGCCCCTCCACGGCGACCCGGTCCGCCCGCTCGCGGAGCTCCGCGATCCGCTCCAGCGCCTCCGCCATCTCGCCCTCCCGCCGGATGATCCCGACGAGGTCGTTCATCGTCTGCTGGAGCTCCTGGTGGAGGGTGTACGGGTTCTCCGGGGCCGCCGCGCCGCCCTCGAAGGGGGCCAGGGCCTCCGCCCGCGCCGCGGCCACGGCTTCCTCGGGCACGGGATCGGATCCAGGACGGTGGAGATCGGATCCAGGACGGTGGAGATCGGATCCCGTGCCTCGGGCGGTGGATCCGGAATCCTGGATATTGGATCCAGGTTCCCGGGCACCCGATCCCGGGTCCAGCGCGTGCTCCGCCGCGTGCAGCCCCGCCCGGCGCCCGAACACCAGCAGGTCCGACAGCGAGTTGCCACCCAGGCGATTGGATCCGTGCATCCCGCCCGCGACCTCGCCGGCCGCGAACAGGCCCGGAACGCCGACCGTCGCCGCCGAGTCCGAGTCGACGGCCACCCCGCCCATCACGTAGTGACAGGTCGGCCCGACCTCCATCGCCTCGGCCGTGATGTCGACGTCGGCCAGCTCCTTGAACTGGTGGTACATCGAGGGCAGCCGGCGTCGGATCACCTCCGCCGGCATCCGGGTCGACACGTCGAGGAAGACCCCGCCGTGCGGGGAGCCGCGCCCCGCCTTGACCTCGGAGTTGATCGCGCGGGCCACCTCGTCGCGGGGCAGCAGCTCGGGCGGGCGCCGGTTGTGGTCGGGGTCCTCGTACCAGCGGTCGCCCTCCTCCTCCGACTGCGCGTACTTCTCCTTGAAGACCTCGGGGACGTAGTCGAACATGAAGCGCCGGCCCTCGGAGTTCCTGAGCACGCCGCCGTCCCCCCGCACCGACTCGGTGACGAGGATGCCCTTCACCGACGGCGGCCAGACCATCCCGGTCGGATGGAACTGCACGAACTCCATGTTGACCAGCGGCGCCCCCGCGAGCAGGGCGAGCGCGTGCCCGTCGCCCGTGTACTCCCACGAGTTGGACGTCACCTTGAAGGACTTGCCGATCCCGCCGGTCGCGAGGACCACCGACGGCGCCTCCAGGACGAAGAAGCGGCCGGTCTCCCGCTCGTAACAGAAGACACCGCCGACCCGCTCCCCGGACGCCGTCTTCAGGACGCGGGTGACCGTGCACTCCTGGAAGACCTTCAGCCGCGACTCGTACTCCCCGGTCTCACGGAAGTCCTCCTGCTGGAGGGAGACGATCTTCTGCTGGAGGGTGCGGATCAGTTCGAGCCCGGTCCGGTCGCCGACGTGCGCGAGCCGGGGGTACTCGTGGCCGCCGAAGTTGCGCTGGGAGATGCGCCCGTCGGGCGTGCGGTCGAAGAGCGCGCCCCAGGTCTCCAGCTCCCACACCCGCTCGGGCGCCTCCCGCGCGTGGAGCTCGGCCATCCGCCACTGGTTGAGGAACTTCCCGCCGCGCAGGGTGTCGCGGAAGTGCACCTGCCAGCTGTCGTGCGGATGGGCGTTGGCCATGGAGGCGGCGATGCCGCCCTCGGCCATCACCGTGTGGGCCTTGCCGAAGAGGGACTTGCAGATCACGGCGGTACGGGCGCCCCGGCGCCGCGCCTCGATCGCCGCGCGCAGCCCGGCGCCGCCGGCGCCGACCACGACCACGTCCCAGCGCTGTCGTTCCACAGGACTCATCTCAGAAGAACCTCGGGTCGTCGAAGGCACCGGTGGCGAGCAGGTACACGTACAGGTCGCAGACGGCGACGCTGATCAGCGAGGACCAGGCGAGCAGCATGTGGCGCCGGTTCAGCCGGCCCACCCAGGTCCACAGGCGGTAGCGGACCGGGTGTTTCGAGAAGTGCCGCAGCCGCCCGCCCACGACATGCCGGCAGGAGTGGCAGGAGAGCGTGTACGACCAGATGAGCGCGATGTTGACGACGTACAGCACCGTCCCGAGCCCCGCGTGGCCCCAGGCGTAGGAGGAGTCCCGGAAGGTCAGCGCCGTGTCGTAGGTGAGGATGCCGGCGACCGGCAGGGCCAGGTAGAAGAAGTACCGGTGCGCGTTCTGCAGGATCAGCGGGAGCCGGGTCTCGCCGGTGTACGCGCGGTGGGGTTCGGCGACCGCGCAGGCCGGGGGAGACGCCCAGAAACCCCGGTAGTACGCCTTGCGGTAGTAGTAGCAGGTCAGCCGGAAGCCGAGCGGGAAGACCAGGATCAGCAGCGCGGGGGAGAGGCCCCACCAGCTGCCGAAGAGCGCCCAGTTCGGCCCGCCGCGCATGGGGACGCAGTTCTCCGCCAGGCACGGCGAGTAGAACGGCGACACATAGGGGGCGGCGTAGTAGTGGGCGTTCGCGAAGGCCCGCCACGTCGAGTACGCGACGAAGGCGAGCAGTCCCGCGGCGGTGACGGCGGGCGCCAGCCACCAGCGGTCGGTGCGCAGATGGCGGGCGGCGAGGGAGGCGCGCCCCGGGGAGCGCACCCCCGTCGCCGCTCCGGTCCTGGGCGGGGGTCGGGTACCTGTGGCCAACGGGGCCTCCTCGGTTCTACGGCGCGTGGTGGTCGCGCGCTCCCAGGCCCTCGTCGTCGGCGTCCGTCCACAGTCCCCTGTCGTACGGGGCGTCGGGGATGGTCACCAGGCTCTCGGCGCGGCCCTCCGGCGGCTGGGGTGCGGCCCGCTCCGTCCCGACGCGGCGTTCCAGCTCTTCGACCGTGTGCTCCAGGTCCTGCAGGCGACGCTTGACGGCCGCCAGATCGTCCTGAACGGACATGGTTGCCCTCACTTCCGCGAACGCGCGGTCCGTGATCACGCGAGGGGGTTCCCCGCTGGTCGAGCTCCGGTCGGGCGAAGCCGGGACCTGGGGGAGAGTGTCGCGCGTCACATCGCGCTTGTGAAGCAGTGCGTACGGGATTCCACTCGTCCGGAGCGTCCCGATCTGTCGGCGGTTGGGCCGCACGAGTGGGGTTCGCCGTCCGTGCCGCCGTGTCGCCGTGGCCGGATCCGCTCCGTCCTTTTCAGTGTATGAGCAATAGGTGTGATCATCTCCAAATGGCATAAAACTGGACGAAGGGGTACAAGTCATGTCCCAGGTCGGCGCCCCTCGCGGGAGGACATGCTCCAGGAGCCCCCGCTCCCGCACGCTCCGCTCCGTAGCCACCCTCAGCAGTGCCGTGCTCGCCCTCGCCGTGCTCACCGGATGCGGCTCCGGCGACAGCGCCGACGAGACCCCCGCCGCCGCCCAGGACAACGCGCCGGCCGCCCGCGACCAGGTCGCCGACGGAGGGACCCTGCGCTGGGCCGTCGACGCGCTGCCCACCACGCTGAACGCCTTCCAGGCCGACGCCGACGGCGCCACCAACCGCATCGCCGGAGCCGTGCTCCCCTCCCTCTACACCCTGGACGGCCGAGGCCGTCCGCAGATCAACCCGGACTACCTGGAGTCCGCCGCGGTCGTCGAGACCGAGCCCAAGCAGGTCGTCCTCTACAAGCTCAACCAGCAGGCGGTCTGGAGCGACGGGCGCGAGATCGGCGCCCCGGACTTCGTCGCCCAGTGGCGCGCGCTGAGCGGCCGGGACACCGCGTACTGGACCGCGCGCAACGCCGGCTACGAGCGGATCGAGAAGATCGAGCGCGGCAAGAACGACCTGGAGGTACGGGTCACCTTCGGCAAGCCGTACGCCGACTGGCGCTCGCTCTTCACCCCGCTCTACCCGAAGCAGGTGATGGGCTCCCCGAGCGCCTTCAACGACGGCGCGCGCACCGCGCTCAAGGCCACCGCAGGACCGTTCCTGCTGAAGACGGTGGACCGCAAGAGCGGCGACGTCACGCTCACCCGCAACCCGCGCTGGTGGGGCCGGACCACCAAGCTGGACAGCATCGTCCTCAAGGCCGTCCCCCGCGCCGACCGGGCCACCGCGCTCGCCGCGGGCAAGCTGGACCTGGCCGAGATCGACCGCTCCGCCGCCGACCGGATCGCGCTCGCGGTACGGGACGCCCGGGCCGGCCGCAACGGCGGGCAGGCCCTCACCCACGGGCCCGGCGCCGGGATCACCCCCGCCGCGGCCCTGCGCTCCTGGGCCCTCGCGCACGGCTCCGACGAGGAGAAGGCCGCCGAGGTCCAGGCCGCCCGCGAGAAGAACCAGCAGGCCGTCGCCCGGTACGCGACCGAGCAGAACGCGCTGGCCGGGTACGTCGTACGGAAGTCCCTGGAGCCCGCGTACACCCAGCTCTCCCTCAACGGGGAGTCCGGCGCGCTGTCCGACGAGCGGGTCCGCCGGGCGGTGGCCCGCGCGATCAACCGCCAGGAGCTCGCCGAGACCGTGCTGAAGCCGCTCGGCCTCCCGGCCAAGCCCCCGGGCAGCCACCTGGCCCTCGCCGGGCAGGCCGCCTACGCCGACAGCAGCGACGCGCTCGGCGACCAGGACACCAAGGAGGCGCGGGCGCTCCTCGCCGACGCGGGCTGGGTGCCGGGCGGCGCCCTGAAGAAGCCGGCCGGGGCGAAGGCGGGCAGCACCGCCACGAAGACGGAGAAGGAGAAGGAGAAGGCGGCGGGGACGGAGAAGGCGAAGCCGGGGGAGGAGGGCAAGGAAGGGGAGGAGAAGCCCGCCGGGAAGGCCGCCGGGAAGCCCGCCGGAAAGCCCGACACCGCCTCCGACGACGGGCTCTACATCGTCGGCGACGACAAGCCCGGCGCCCGCCCGGCCGCCCCCCTGATCGGCGCGGGCGGCCCCGAGAACGGCACCAACGTCCTCGCCCCCGCCCCCGTCGCCGCCTTCCAGAGCGCGGCCCTGCTCCGGCAGGCCGAGGCGCTGGACACCGGCACCGGCACGGCCACCGGGACCGGGGCCGGCGCCCCGGCCGCCGCGAAGGCGCAGTCGCAGGCGCAGGCGCAGACCGGGTCCGAGGCCAGGTCCGAGGCCAAGGGCGTGGCCGGGGCCTACGCCCCGCGCGGCTCCGCCGCCCCGGCGGTCGTGGACGCGGCGGCGCAGGCGCTGGGCAAGGACGGCAAGCCGCTCAGCCTCCGCTTCGTGCTGCCCTCGGGCCCCGGTTCGGAGTCGCTGCGGGCGGTCGGCGACCGGATCGTCCGGATGCTCGACGCCGTGGGCATCCGCACCGCGGTGACGAAGGTCTCCGACGAGAGCTTCTTCAAGGACCACATCGCCTCCGGCGACTACGACCTGGCCCTCTACTCCTGGCCCGCCAGCGCCTTCCCGGCGACCGACGCCCGGCCGATCTTCGCCAAGCCGGAGCCCGCCTCCGACGGCTCGCTGCTGGTCGAGCAGAACTACGCCCGGGTCGGCACCGACCGGATCGACCAGCTCTT
Organism: Streptomyces sp. NPDC093111; assembly: GCF_040683955.1. NCBI lineage: Bacteria > Bacillati > Actinomycetota > Actinomycetes > Kitasatosporales > Streptomycetaceae > Streptomyces > Streptomyces sp. NPDC093111. The sequence goes on from NZ_JBFBNW010000016.1 coordinate 49,259, forward strand.
CGACCAGGCGGTGGGCACCCTCGACGAGGACGAGGCCCGTGACCTGGTCCGCCAGGCCGACGCCCGGATCTGGGCCGCGGCCGGTTCCATCCCCCTGTACCAGCGCCCCCAGCTGGTCGCCGCCAAGAGCGACGTGGTGAACGCCGGGGCGTGGGGGATGGCCGCCCCGCGGTACCAGGACATCGGCTACAAGAAGCCCGCGTCCGCACAGGGACCGGAGCGCAACACCCGCAAGTGAGCGCAATACCCTAAAGCCGCCGAAAGTCCAAGTCGCAAGCTCAGAAGCAGCTCAAGTTCCTTGCCCGCCGGTGATCCCGGCGGGCAGGATCGCGTCGGCCCCTTGACCCGGCCGCACGACCTCCTCACCACACCCGTACGTCACCCGTACCGCACTCCCCGCGTATGCCCCCACGCGGTTCCGCAGGCGTCCCCGCGCCGGCGGAACCCCCCAGTAGCACCCCTCGGATCCCGGGTGGGGAAGCCCCTTGCACGGCAGCCCCGTACCATAGGACATAGCCGTGGCGCGTCCGCCCGGCGGGCGTAAGAGGAACTGACGCCGCATCCCACGATCCGAGAGAAGCGCAAGCACCCATGCCCACGCGCCACGACATCCGTAACGTCGCCATCGTCGCCCACGTCGACCATGGCAAGACGACCATCGTCGACGCCATGCTCAAGCAGGCCGGTGCCTTCGCCGCCCACCAGCAGCTCGACGACCGCATGATGGACTCGAACGACCTGGAGCGTGAGAAGGGCATCACGATCCTCGCCAAGAACACGGCGGTGAAGTATCACCCCAAGGACGGCGGGGCCCCGATCACGATCAACATCATCGACACCCCCGGCCACGCCGACTTCGGTGGCGAGGTCGAGCGCGGTCTGTCGATGGTGGACGCGGTCGTCCTCCTCGTGGACGCCTCGGAGGGTCCGCTCCCGCAGACCCGCTTCGTGCTGCGCAAGGCCCTCCAGCAGCGCAAGCCCGTCATCCTCTGCATCAACAAGACGGACCGCCCGGACTCCCGGATCGACGAGGTCGTCAACGAGACCTACGACCTGTTCCTCGACCTGGACGCGGACGAGGACCAGATCGAGTTCCCGATCGTCTACGCCTGCGGCCGTGACGGCATCGCCTCGCTGACCAAGCCGGAGAACGGCACGGTCCCCGCGGACAGCGACAACCTGGAGCCGTTCTTCAGCACCATCCTGGAGCACGTCCCGGCCCCGTCGTACGACGAGGAGGCCCCCCTCCAGGCGCACGTCACCAACCTGGACGCCGACAACTTCCTCGGCCGCATCGCGCTGCTCCGCGTCGAGCAGGGCGAGCTGCGCAAGGGCCAGACGGTCGCGTGGATCAAGCGGGACGGCACGATCTCCAACGTCCGCATCACCGAGCTGATGATGACCGAGGCGCTCACCCGCAAGCCGGCCGAGGTGGCCGGCCCCGGCGACATCTGCGCCGTCGCCGGTATCCCGGACATCATGATCGGCGAGACCCTGGCCGACCCGGAGAACCCGATCGCGCTGCCGCTGATCACGGTCGACCAGCCGGCGATCTCCATGACCATCGGCACCAACACCTCGCCGCTCGTCGGCCGTGGCGGCACGGGCAAGGGCGCCGAGGCCAAGTCCGCGGTCAAGCAGCGCAAGGTCACCGCCCGCCAGGTCAAGGACCGTCTGGACCGCGAGCTGATCGGTAACGTCTCGCTCCGCGTCCTCGACACCGAGCGTCCGGACGCCTGGGAGGTCCAGGGCCGTGGTGAGCTCGCGCTCGCCATCCTGGTCGAGCAGATGCGCCGTGAGGGCTTCGAGCTCACCATCGGCAAGCCCCAGGTCGTCACCAAGGAGGTCGACGGCAAGACCCACGAGCCCGTCGAGCGCCTCACGGTCGACGTGCCCGAGGAGCACATGGGCGCCGTCACGCAGCTCATGGGCGTCCGCAAGGGCCGCATGGACAACATGTCGAACCACGGCTCCGGCTGGGTCCGCATGGAGTTCGTCGTCCCGTCCCGCGGCCTCATCGGCTTCCGTACGGAGTTCCTCACCAACACCCGCGGTACGGGCATCGCCCACTCGATCCACGAGGGCCACGAGCCGTGGTTCGGCACGCTGACCACCCGTAACAACGGCTCGCTGGTCGCCGACCGCGCGGGTGCCGTCACCGCCTTCGCGATGACGAACCTGCAGGAGCGCGGTGTGCTGTTCACCGACCCCGGCACCGAGGTGTACGAGGGCATGATCGTCGGCGAGAACTCCCGCTCCGACGACATGGACGTGAACATCACCAAGGAGAAGAAGCTCACCAACATGCGCTCCGCCTCCGCCGACTCCTTCGAGGCGATCGTCCCGCCGCGCAAGCTGTCCCTGGAGCAGTCCCTGGAGTTCTGCCGCGACGACGAGTGCGTCGAGGTGACCCCGGAGGCCGTGCGCATCCGCAAGGTCATCCTGGACCAGAACGCCCGCGGTCGCGCCTCCTCGCGCGCCAAGAACGGCTGACACACGGCTCCGCGTCGCTCTGACGCGGCTCCCTGTCGAAGGGCCCGGCCCCCCGCCTGAACAGGCGGGGGGCCGGGCCCTTCTTCAACGTTCAGTCAAGTTCATTACGGAACCCAGCTGTCCGGATATCGGTCGTCGCTCTCCGGAACGTGTGTTAACGGTCCGTTTCGTCGGTGTCTGTCTGTGCTCGCTTTGTCCGGATTTCGGTCTTCGGTGGCTTGGCGATGTTGTCAAAACGAGACCACTTAAGTGTGGTTTACGGCCCGGACGTACTTAATAGTTGGCTCCATTGAGCTCGGGTCAATGGGTCACGCACTGTGGGGAGTGCCGACTCACGAGCACACTCGGGGCACTTGAGTGCAACGCCGTCAGGGGTGTCGGCAGAACTCGAAGTGCCCCTCTTGTAGTGACAAGTGGACTCATGAGGAGGAACCCATGCGCGGTGCCAAGAGCGCCAAGTGGGTAGCGGGCGCGATCGTCGTCGCCCTGGCAGCGACCGCCTGTGGCGGGGGTAAGAGCGACGGCGGCAGCAATGACGCCAAGGGCGCTGTTGACCCGAACGGCATCTTCTCCATCGAGCTGGGTGAGCCTGAGAAGCCCCTGCTCACCGGTGACACGATGGAGTCCAACGGCTCCGCGGTCATGGCCGGCCTGTTCTCGACCCTGGTCGACTACAAGGCCGACGGCTCGCTCGAGATGATCAACGCCGAGTCGGTCACCACGACGGACTCGAAGACCTGGACCGTCAAGCTCAAGCCGGGCTGGACCTTCCACGACGGCACCCCGGTGACCTCGAAGTCCTTCGTGGACGCGTGGAACTGGAACGCCAACGTCAAGAACGCCCAGGGCCTCTCGTCCTGGTTCGCGGACATCAAGGGCTACGACAAGGTCCACCCGGAGGCCGAGGGCGCCAAGCCCACGTCCGACAAGCTGGACGGCCTGAAGGTCATCGACGACACGAGCTTCACGATCGAGCTCACGAAGTCGGTTCCGTACTTCGCGCACAAGCTGGCCTACATCGTCTTCGCTCCGCTGCCGGAGTCCTTCTACAAGGACCCGAAGGCCGGCGGCGAGAAGCCGGTCGGCAACGGTCCCTACAAGTTCAAGTCGTGGGACCACAAGAAGCAGATCGAGATCACCCGCTTCGACGGCTACAAGGGCCCGAACAAGGCGAAGAACGGCGGTGTGGTCTTCAAGAACTACACCACCCTCGAGGCCGCGTACGAGGACCTGAAGTCGGGCAACGTCGACGTTCTGCGTCAGCTCGCCCCGAAGGACCTGCCGGTCTACCGCCAGGACCTCGGCGACCGCGCGGTCGACCAGGCGTACTCCGCGATCCAGACGATCGCCGTCGCCTTCTACGCCGACCAGTGGAAGAAGCCGAAGCAGGTCGACCCGCGGGTCATCCAGGGCCTGTCGATGGGCATCGACCGTGCCACCATCACCAAGACGGTGCTGAACGGTACGCGTGAGCCCGCGACCGGCTGGGTCGCCAAGGGCGTGCTCGGCTACCAGCCGAACGCGGTCGAGGTCACGAAGTTCGACCCGACCAAGGCCAAGGAGCTCATCAAGGCCGGCGGCGGCGTCCCGAACAACAAGATCTCCATCCAGTACAACGCGGATGGCGGTCACAAGGAGTGGGTGGAGGCTGTCTGCAACAGCATCACCCAGTCCACCGGCGTCCAGTGCGTCGGCGACGGCAAGCCGGACTTCCAGGCCGACCTGACCGCTCGTAAGACGAAGCAGGTCAAGTCCCTGTACCGCTCCGGCTGGGTGCTCGACTACCCGGTGAACGCCAACTTCATCTCGGACCTGTTCCGTACGGGTGCGGGCGGCAACCAGGGCGACTTCTCCAACAAGGAGCTGGACGCCAAGATCGCGAAGGCTGACTCGGCGAAGACGCTGGACGAGTCGGTCAAGGCATACCAGGCCATCGAGAAGGACCTGGTCAACTACATGCCGTCGATCCCGCTCTGGTACTACAAGGTCAACGCGGGCTACTCCGAGAAGGTGACCGGCGTGGCGTACGGACAGGACGGCGACCCGATCCTGACCGGCGTCGAGGTCAAGAAGTAATCACCCAAGCGTAGTCCGCTCGCCGTAGCGCGGGGCTGACGGATCGTCAGCCCCGCCTCGGTGCCTTACGCAGTGGCTGGGGGGCCCTTCCACGACATCAGCGTGCCCGGATCTGGGCAGGCTGTCGGGGAGGGCCCGTCGGCTGCGGCCGTCACATCTCAACGGAGGCATGATGGGGCGCTATGTCGCACGACGACTGCTCCAGATGATCCCGGTTTTCCTCGGGACAACCCTGCTGATCTTCCTCATGGTGCACAGCCTGCCCGGTGACCCCGTGCTCGCGATGTTCGGTGACAAGGGGGCAGATCCTGCGACCCTGGCCGCGAAGCGCCATGAACTGGGTCTCGACCGCTCCCTCCCGGAGCAGTACCTCGTCTATATGCGGGACATGATCCTGCATCTGGACTTCGGCACCCAGATCCGCAACGGCCGGCCGGTCACCGAGGTGCTGGGTGAGGCGTTCCCCGTCACGCTCCAGCTGGCCTTCCTGGCCTTCACGTTCGAGCTGATCTTCGGTATCGGCCTCGGCATCATCGCCGGTCTGCGCGCCGGCCGACTGGCCGACAACGCCATCCTGATCTTCACGCTGCTGATCATCTCGATCCCGGTCTTCGTGCTCGGCTTCCTCATCAAGATGCAGTTCGCGTTCAACCTGGGCTGGATCGCGCCGAACGTGTCGACCGAGGTGAACTGGGACGAACTGATCGCCCCGGCGATCGTGCTCGGTGGACTCTCGCTCGCCTATGTGGCGCGACTGACCCGGACGACCATGGCGGAGAACCTGCGCGCCGACTACATGCGCACGGCCATCGCCAAGGGTCTCCCCAAGCGCCGCATCATCGGTGTCCACCTGATGCGCAACTCGATGATCCCGGTCATCACCTTCCTCGGCACCGACATCGGCGCCCTCATGGGCGGTGCGGTCGTCACCGAGAAGATCTTCAACATCAAGGGCATCGGTGGTCTGATCGCCGAGTCGATCTCCCGTCGCGAGGGCACCACGCTGGTCGGCCTCGTCACGATCCTGGTGATCGTCTACCTCCTCACCAGCCTTCTCATCGACCTGCTGTACGCGGTCCTGGACCCGAGGATCCGGTATGCCTGACGTGACCAAGACCGCGGCCGCCGTCGAGGACGCCGTCGCCACCCCCTCGGCCGACGCGTCCGTGCCGGCCGCGAAGCCGGAGAAGACCCGCAGCCTCTGGGGCGACGCGTGGTCGGACCTGCGCCGCAACCCGTACTTCATCATCTCGGCAGTGATGATCTTCATCCTGCTGCTGATCGCCGCCGTCCCCGGACTCTTCACCAGCGCCTCGCCCACCGACGGCGACCTCGTGAAGCACTTCCTGGGCAAGCCCGAGCTGAGCCACATAGGTTCGGCCGAGTGGCTCGGTTACGACGGCCAGGGCCGCTCGGTGTACGCGCGTCTGATCCACGGCACCCGTGCCTCGATCATCGTGGGCGTCTGCGTCACCCTGATCGTCACCATCTTCGGTGGCCTCGTGGGCATGCTCGCCGGCTACTTCGGCGGCGTGATCGACGCGCTCCTCTCCCGGATCACCGACATCTTCTTCGGCATCCCGTTCCTGCTCGGCGCCATGGTCGTGCTCCAGTCCTTCACCGAGCGCACCGTCTGGGTCGTCGTCGGAGCGCTGGCCTTCCTGGGCTGGACGCAGATGGCCCGCGTGATGCGCGGCGCCGTGATCACGGTCAAGCAGGCCGACTACGTCCACGCCGCCACGGCGCTCGGCGCCGGCACCACGCGGATCCTGTTCCGGCACATCCTGCCGAACGCCATGGCCCCGCTGATCGTCGTCGCGACCATCTCGCTCGGCGGCTACATCTCGGCCGAGGCGACCCTGTCCTACCTTGGTCTCGGCCTCGCCTCCCCGACCGTCTCCTGGGGCGTCGACATCTCCACCGCCGTCGACCAGATCCGAGTGTCCCCGCACATCCTGCTGTGGCCCTCGATCATGCTGAGCATCACCGTGCTGGCATTCATCATGCTCGGCGAAGCGGTCCGCAACGCCCTCGACCCGAAGATGCGCTGAGGAGGGCGTACGTGACCATCATCGACAACACCTCGACGGTCCCCGCGCCGCGTGACGGCGGCCAGACCGGTCCGCTGCTCGAAGTCCGTGACCTGCACGTGGAGTTCCACACCCGTGACGGTGTCGCCAAGGCGGTGAACGGCGTCAACTACTCGGTCGACGCCGGTGAGACGCTCGCCGTGCTCGGCGAGTCCGGCTCCGGCAAGTCCGTCACCGCCCAGGCCATCATGGGCATCCTGGACATGCCGCCCGGCAAGATCCCGCGCGGCGAGATCCTCTTCCGCGGCCAGGACATGCTCAAGATGTCCAACGAGGAGCGCCGCAAGGTCCGCGGCCGGAAGATCGCCATGATCTTCCAGGACGCGCTGTCCTCCCTCAACCCGGTCCTCTCCGTCGGCTACCAGCTCGGCGAGATGTTCCGCGTGCACCACGGCCTGTCCAAGAAGGACGCCAAGGCCAAGGCCATCGAGCTGATGGACAAGGTCAAGATCCCCGCCGCCAAGGCGCGGGTCTCCGACTACCCCCACCAGTTCTCCGGCGGTATGCGCCAGCGCATCATGATCGCCATGGCGCTCGCCCTGGAGCCGGACCTGATCATCGCGGACGAGCCCACCACGGCGCTCGACGTGACGGTCCAGGCCCAGGTCATGGACCTCCTCGCGGAGCTCCAGCGCGAGTACAACATGGGCCTGATCCTGATCACCCACGACCTCGGCGTCGTCGCCGACGTCGCGGACAAGATCGCGGTCATGTACGCCGGCCGGATCGTCGAGCAGGCGCCCGTGCACGAGCTGTACAAGCGCCCGGCGCACCCGTACACCCGCGGCCTGCTGGACTCGATCCCGCGCCTGGACCAGAAGGGCCAGGAGCTCTACGCGATCAAGGGCCTGCCGCCCAACCTGCTCCACGTGCCCACGGGCTGCGCCTTCAACCCGCGCTGCCCGAAGGCCGAGGACATCTGCCGTACGGAGATCCCGGCCCTGGCGCCGGTCACCGAGCAGGACGGCGCCGATCTGCCGGGCCGCAAGAGCGCCTGCCACTTCTGGAAGGAGACGATCCATGGCTGAGCTCAGCAAGAACGACGAGGCCGTGGCCGCGGCGTTCGACGCTCCCGTCGGGCGCGGTGAGCCGATCCTCCAGGTGCGCAACCTGAAGAAGCACTTCCCGCTGACGCAGGGCGTCCTGTTCAAGAAGCAGGTCGGTGCGGTCAAGGCCGTGGACGGGGTCTCCTTCGACCTCTACCAGGGCGAGACGCTGGGCATCGTCGGCGAGTCCGGCTGTGGCAAGTCCACGGTCGCCAAGCTGCTGATGAACCTGGAGCGGGCCACCGCCGGCGAGGTCTTCTACAAGGGCCAGGACATCACCAAGCTGTCCGGGCGCGGTCTGAAGGCCGTCCGCCGCAACATCCAGATGGTGTTCCAGGACCCGTACACCTCGCTGAACCCGCGCATGACGGTCGGCGACATCATCGGGGAGCCCTTCGACATCCACCCCGAGGTGGCCCCGAAGGGCGACCGGCGCCGCAAGGTCCAGGAGCTCCTGGACGTCGTCGGTCTGAACCCGGAGTACATCAACCGGTACCCGCACCAGTTCTCCGGCGGTCAGCGCCAGCGCATCGGCATCGCCCGCGGCCTCGCGCTCAACCCGGAGATCATCATCTGCGACGAGCCGGTCTCGGCCCTGGACGTCTCCGTCCAGGCGCAGGTCATCAACCTGATGGGGAAGCTCCAGGACGAGTTCAACCTGTCCTACATCTTCATCGCGCACGACCTGTCGATCGTCCGGCACATCTCGGACCGCGTCGGCGTCATGTACCTCGGCAAGATGGCCGAGATCGGTACGGACGAGCAGATCTACGAGCACCCGACGCACCCGTACACGCAGGCGCTGCTCTCCGCGGTGCCGGTGCCGGACCCGGAGGCCCGCGCGCACCGCGAGCGGATCATCCTCACCGGTGACGTGCCCTCGCCGGCCAACCCGCCGTCGGGCTGCAGCTTCCGCACCCGCTGCTGGAAGGCGCAGGAGAAGTGCAGCACCGAGGTCCCGCTCCTCGCGGTTCCGGAGCGCTTCGCCGGCCTGGACACCCCGGCCGCGCACGAGTCCGCGTGCCACTTCGCCGAGGAGAAGGCGGTTCTCCCCGTCTGATCCACCGGGCATCGAAAGGCCCCCGGCACCCGCAAGGGTGCCGGGGGCCTTTCGCGTCACCGGGGCCGGCGCGTCCCGGGCGTGTCTCCGGACGGGCCCGTTCATCCGGACGCCGTAAAAGTGCACTTCCGTCAATATCGGGTGATATTGGGGCCTAAGTCAGACTGAGGACATTCGGGAGGCACTCCATGCGCGGAGCCACGCACGCCAAGTGGGCCGCTCTGGCCACCGCCGTCGCCCTCGCGGCGACCGCCTGCGGCGGGGGCGGCGACAGCGGCGGCGGAGGGGCCAACGGCACCGTGAGCTCTTCCTGGGGCGACCCGCAGAACCCACTGGAGCCGGCGAACACCAACGAGGTGCAGGGCGGCAAGGTCCTCTCCATGATCTTCCGGGGGCTGAAGCAGTACGACCCGAAGACCGGCGCGGCCAACAACATGCTCGCCGACAAGATCGAGACCACGGACTCGGTCAACTTCACCATCACGCTCAAGGACGGCTGGACCTTCTCCAACGGCGAGAAGATCACCGCCAAGTCCTTCGTCGACGCCTGGAACTACGGCGCCCACCTGAAGAACAACCAGAAGAACGCCTACTTCTTCGGCTACATCGAGGGCTACAGCCAGGTCCACCCCGACAAGGGCGAGCCGACCGCCGCCACCCTGTCCGGGCTGAAGGTCGTCGACGACAGCACCTTCACGGTCAAGCTGTCGCAGAAGTTCTCGACCTTCCCCGACACCCTCGGCTACGTGGCCTTCGCCCCGCTGCCCCAGGCCTTCTACGACGACCACGCCGGCTGGCTCTCCAAGCCGGTCGGCAACGGCCCGTACACCGTGGACTCCTACGCCAAGGGCTCCCAGATGCAGCTCAAGAAGTGGGACTCCTACCCCGGTGCGGACAAGGCCCAGAACGGCGGCATCACCCTCAAGGTCTACACGGACAACAACACCGCCTACACCGACCTGACGGCCGGCAACCTCGACCTCGTCGACGACGTGCCCGCCTCACAGCTGAAGAACGTCTCCGCCGACCTCGGCGACCGGTACATCAACACCCCGGCCGGCATCATCCAGACGCTCGCCTTCCCCTTCTACGACCCGGCGTGGAACAAGCCCGGCCAGGAGAAGCTGCGCACCGGCCTGTCGATGGCGATCGACCGCAAGCAGATCACCCAGACCATCTTCCAGAACACCCGCACGCCCGCCCAGGACTGGACCTCGCCGGTGCTCGGCGAGAAGGGCGGCTTCAAGGACATCTGTGCCTCGTCCTGCGTCTACAACCCCACCGAGGCGAAGAAGCTGGTGGCCGAGGGCGGCGGCATCCCCGGCGGCACGATGAAGATCTCGTACAACGCCGACACCGGCTCCCACAAGGAGTGGGTGGACGCCGTCTGCAACTCCATCAACCGGGCCCTCGGCAACAACAAGGCGTGCGTCGGCAACCCGATCGGCACCTTCGCCGACTACCGCAACCAGGTCACCCAGTCGAAGCTGAACGGGCCGTTCCGGGCCGGCTGGCAGATGGACTACCCGCTCATCCAGAACTTCCTCCAGCCGCTGTACTACACCGGCGCGTCCTCCAACGACGGCAAGTACACCAACCCCCAGTTCGACAAGCTGGTCGACCAGGCCAACGCCGAGACCGACACCGCCAAGGCCGTCGGGCTCTTCCAGCAGGCCGAGACCGTCCTCAAGAACGACATGGGCGCCATCCCGCTCTGGTACCAGAACGGCAGCGCCGGCTACTCGGACCGGGTCGAGAACGTGATGCTCAACCCGTTCAGCGTCCCGGTCTACGACCAGATCAAGGTCAAGTGACGTCGTAGCAGGTCGGCGGCGTACGGCCCGGCCCGCGGAACTCCGCGCCGGGCCGTCCGCGCTCCTCCCGCCCGCCCTCCCGCCTTCCTCCCCCCTCCCCGGAGGCTTCCATGGGTCGATACGTGATCCGGCGGCTGCTGCAGATGATCCCGGTCTTCTTCGGCGCCACGCTGTTGATCTTCCTGATGGTGAACGTGATGGGCGACCCCATCGCCGGACTGTGCGGCGACCGGGCGTGCGACCCCGCGACCGCCGCCCAGCTGCAGAAGGAGTTCGGCCTCGACAAGCCGGTCTGGCAGCAATACCTGATCTACATGGGCAACGTCTTCACCGGTGACTTCGGCACCGCCTTCAACGGACAGCCCGTCACCGAACTGATGGCCAGCGCCTTCCCGGTCACCATCCGGCTGACCATCGTCGCGATCTTCTTCGAGATCGTCATCGGCATCAGCCTGGGCGTCCTCACCGGCCTCAAGCGCGGCCGCCCCGTCGACACCACCGTGCTGCTGCTGACGCTGGTCGTGCTCTCCGTCCCCACCTTCGTCACCGGTCTGCTGGTCCAGCTGCTGCTCGGCGTGAAGTGGGGCTGGATCAAACCGGCCGTGTCGCCCGAGGCGCCCTTCAACGAGCTGATCGTCCCCGGCCTGGTCCTCGCCTCCGTCTCGCTCGCGTACGTCACCCGGCTCACCCGGACCTCGATCGCCGAGAACAAGCGCGCCGACTACGTCCGCACCGCCGTCGCCAAGGGCCTCCCGCGCCGCCGGGTCATCACCCGCCACCTGCTCCGCAACAGCCTGATCCCCGTGGTGACCTTCATCGGCGCCGACGTCGGCGCGCTGATGGGCGGCGCCATCGTCACCGAACGGATCTTCAACATCCACGGCGTCGGCTACCAGCTCTACCAGGGCATCGTCCGCCAGAACACCCAGACCGTCGTCGGCTTCGTGACCATCCTCGTCCTGGTGTTCCTGCTGGCCAACCTCCTGGTCGACCTCCTGTACGCCGTCCTTGACCCGAGGATTCGCTATGCCTGAGCCGCTTGAACCGCTTGAGCCGCTTGAGTCGTACGGCGCCGAGGGGCGGGCCATCGCCTCCACCGGAGCCGGCGGCGCCTCCGACCTCGCCACGGCCGAGGCCGAGACCCTGGAGCCGCGCCCGACGGCCGCCCCCGGAGGCCCCGAGGGCACCGGCCCCGACACCAAGGCGCGCTCCCTGTGGTCCGACGCCTGGCACGACCTGCGCCGCAACCCGGTCTTCATCGTCTCCGCGCTGGTCATCCTCTTCCTGGTGGTCATCTCCATCTGGCCCTCGCTGATCGCCTCCGGCGACCCCCTCGACTGCGACCTGTCCAAGGCGCAGGAGGGCTCCCAGCCCGGCCACCCCTTCGGCTTCAACGGGCAGGGCTGCGACGTCTACACCCGGACCGTCTACGGCGCCCGCACCTCGGTCACCGTCGGCGTGCTCGCCACCCTCGGCGTGGCGATCCTCGGCAGCGTCCTCGGCGGCCTCGCCGGCTTCTTCGGCGGAGCCTGGGACGGCGTGCTGTCCCGCATCACGGACGTCTTCTTCGCCATCCCCGTCGTCCTCGGCGGCCTGGTGCTGCTGTCCGTGGTGACCAGCGCCACCGTCTGGCCCGTCATCGGCTTCATGGTGCTGCTCGGCTGGCCGCAGCTCTCCCGCATCGCCCGCGGCTCCGTCATCACCGCCAAACAGAACGACTACGTCCAGGCCGCGCGCGCCCTCGGCGCGTCCAACTCCCGGATGCTGCTGCGCCACATCGCGCCCAACGCGGTCGCCCCCGTGATCGTCGTCGCGACCATCGCGCTCGGCACCTACATCGCCCTGGAGGCGACCCTGTCGTACCTCGGCGTCGGGCTGAAGCCGCCGACGGTGTCCTGGGGCATCGACATCTCCTCGGCCTCGCAGTACATCCGCAACGCCCCGCACATGCTGCTCTGGCCGGCCGGCGCGCTCGCCGTCACGGTGCTCGCCTTCATCATGCTCGGCGACGCGGTGCGCGACGCCCTCGACCCCAAGCTGAGGTAGGGCAACCATGCTGCTCGAAGTGCGCGACCTGCACGTGGAGTTCCACACCCGCGACGGGGTGGCCAAGGCGGTCAACGGCGTCGACTACTCGGTCGACGCGGGGGAGACCCTCGCCGTGCTCGGCGAGTCCGGCTCCGGCAAGTCCGTCACCGCCCAGGCCGTCATGGGCATTCTCGACATGCCCCCGGGGAAGATCACCGGCGGCGAGATCCTCTTCCAGGGGCAGGACCTGCTCAAGCTGAAGGAGGAGGAACGCAGGAAGATCCGCGGCGCCAAGATGGCGATGGTCTTCCAGGACGCGCTCTCCTCCCTCAACCCGGTGGTCAGCGTGGGCGAACAGCTCGGCGAGATGTTCCAGGTGCACCGCGGGATGTCGAAGAAGGACTCCCGGGCCAAGGCCGTCGAGCTGATGGACCGGGTCCGCATCCCCGCCGCCAAGGAACGCGTCGGCCAGTACCCGCACCAGTTCTCCGGCGGCATGCGGCAGCGCATCATGATCGCGATGGCGCTCGCCCTCGAACCCGAGCTGATCATCGCCGACGAGCCGACCACCGCCCTCGACGTCACCGTCCAGGCCCAGGTCATGGACCTGCTCGCCGAGCTCCAGCGCGAGCTCAACATGGGGCTCATCCTGATCACCCACGACCTCGGCGTGGTCGCCGACGTCGCCGACAAGATCGCCGTCATGTACGCGGGACGGATCGTCGAACAGGCGCCGGTCCACGAGATCTACAAGGCCCCCGCCCACCCCTACACGCGCGGCCTGCTCGACTCGATCCCGCGCCTGGACCAGAAGGGCCAGGAGCTCTACGCGATCAAGGGCCTGCCGCCCAACCTGCTCGCCATCCCCTCGGGCTGCGCCTTCAACCCGCGCTGCCCGCTCGCCCAGGACGTGTGCCGCACCGACGTGCCGCCGCTGTACGACGTCACCGAATCGCCCGTACCGCGGTCGAGCGCCTGCCACTTCTGGAAGGAGTGCCTCCATGGCTGAGGCGATTCTCCAGGTCCGCGACCTGGTCAAGCACTATCCGCTGACCCGGGGCGTGCTCTTCAAAAAGCAGGTCGGCGCGGTCAAGGCGGTGGACGGCGTCGACTTCGACCTCGCCGCGGGCGAGACCCTCGGCATCGTCGGCGAGTCCGGCTGCGGCAAGTCGACCGTGGCGAAGATGCTGGTCAACCTGGAGCGGCCGACCGCGGGCTCCATCGCGTACAAGGGCGAGGACCTCACCCGGATGTCCCCGCGCGCCCTCAAGGCGGTGCGCCGCAACATCCAGATGGTGTTCCAGGACCCGTACACCTCGCTGAACCCGCGCATGACGGTCGGCGACATCATCGGCGAGCCGTACGAGATCCACCCGGAGGTCGCGCCCAAGGGCGACCGGCGCCGCAAGGTGCAGGACCTGCTCGACGTCGTCGGCCTCAACCCGGAGTACATCAACCGCTATCCGCACCAGTTCTCCGGCGGCCAGCGCCAGCGCATCGGCATCGCCCGCGGCCTCGCCCTCCAGCCCGAGATCATCGTGGCCGACGAGCCCGTCTCGGCCCTCGACGTCTCCGTCCAGGCCCAGGTGGTCAACCTCCTGGAGCGGCTCCAGAACGAGTTCAGCCTGTCGTACGTCTTCATCGCGCACGACCTGTCGATCGTCCGGCACATCTCCGACCGGGTCGGCGTCATGTACCTCGGCCGGATCGTGGAGATCGGATCCGACGCGCAGATCTACGACCACCCCACCCACCCGTACACCCAGGCGCTGCTCTCCGCGGTGCCGGTGCCCGACCCCGAGGCCCGCACGCACCGCGAGCGGATCATCCTCACCGGCGACGTGCCCTCACCGGCGAACATCCCCTCCGGCTGCCGCTTCCGCACCCGCTGCTGGAAGGCGCAGGAGCGCTGCGCCCTGGAGGTCCCGCTGCTCGCCGTCCCGGCGGTCTTCCGGCTGACCGACACCCCGGCCAAGCACGACTCCGCCTGCCACTTCGCGGAGGAGAAGCAGGTCGTGCCACCGGAGAACGGCACCGCGGCCACCCCGGCCGCCCCGGAGCCCCCTGCCGGCCCGGCCGCTCCGGAGCCCCCCGCCGCCCCCGATACGCCCGGCACCCCCGACCCGCCTCCGCGGGCTTAACGTCCGGGCAACCTCACGGAATCGGATCCGATATACGGACGCGGGACGCTCGACAGCGTACGGCCGTGCGGGTGCCGTGGGACCGGTCGGGACGCGCCATGTCGTCCCGACCGGTCGCTCCGCGAACCGACTTGACGCACCCTCCCTCCGCATCCGCGGAACCGCTTGTTTCAGCCGATGGCGACCGTGAGTATCGGCCCCGTGACTGTGACACGAACGGCACGTCTCTCCGGCGCCGCCCTGTGCGGCGCGCTCGCCCTCGTCATCGTCGTCTGGCTGCTGAGCGACCTGGCCGCCTTCCGGTCGCCCGCCGAACTCCTCTGGTACTGGGCGGGGGACCGGGCCTTCCTGCTCCGCCGCAGGGCCGCCACCTCGCTCGTCGACCCGGTGCTGCTCATCGCCTACGTCGCCACCGCGTACGCCGCCCTGCGCTCCCCGCTCGCCGGGCCCGCGTTCGCCGCGACCGGGCTCACCACCCTCGCGCTGCGGCTCCCCGGCCTGTGGGCCGCCGGCGTCGACGCCCTGGTCACCAGCCTGCTCGCGCTCGCCCTCGCCGCCGGGCTCGTCGTCATCGCCGCCGCCGGCCGCCGCGACGCGCACGAGGGGGAGCCCGACGGTCCGGACCGCCCGCGCACCGGACCCGCCGTCGCCGCCGGGACGCTCTGCGGGCTCGCCGCGCTGGTCTGGACGGCCTGGGAGGTGCACTGGGCGAGCGCGCTGCCGGTCGAGTTCACCGTCGACCGGTTCACCGGCGGACGCTCCCTGCTGCTGCCCTCGCTCGCCGTCCCGCCCGGCTGGCTCGACGTCGTGCTGACCCTGCTGCTGCTCGCCGCCGCGGGCAGCGCCCTCACCCGGGCCCGGCACGCCCGGCCGGTCGGCCTCCTCGCCGGACTGCTGCTCACCGGCTGGGGCGCCGGGGGCGTGGCCACCGCGCTGCGGGCCGGCTGGTTCGGCGACCTCCCGCGCCTGGAGACCGACACCCTGCTCTCCGTCCTCACCTCCGTCTTCGCCGTGCTCGCCGGGACCGCCGTCATGGCGCTGCTCGCGCGGCCGGGGGCGCGGCGCGGCGCCCCGTACCGGCCCGTCGCGGCCCTGCCCCCGGCGCCGCCCGCGCAGCCGCCGCCCGGCTGGTGATCAGCCCAGGCCCAGCGCCCGCCGCAGGAAGTCCACCTGGAGCAGGAGCAGGTTCTCCGCCACCTGCTCCTGCGGGGTCATGTGCGTGACGCCCGACAGCGGCAGCACCTCGTGCGGGCGGCCGGCCGCGAGCAGCGCGGAGGAGAGCCGCAGGGTGTGCGCCATCACCACGTTGTCGTCGGCGAGCCCGTGGACGATCATCATCGGCCGGGCCGGCTCCACCGCCCCGCTCAGGCCCTCGTCGGTCACCAGCGAGTTCGCCGCGTAGACGGCCGGCTCCTCGTCCGGGTGACCCAGGTAGCGCTCGGTGTAGTGGGTGTCGTAGAGCCGCCAGTCCGTGACCGGGGCGCCCACCACGGCCGCGTGGAAGACGTCCGGACGGCGCAGCGCCGCCAGGGCGGCCAGGTAGCCGCCGTACGACCAGCCCCGGATGGCCACCCGCTCCAGGTCGAGCGGGAAGCGGCCGGCGAGCGCGTGGAGGGCCTCGATCTGGTCGTCCAGGGTGCCGGCGAAGTCCCGGCTGACCGACTTCTCCCAGGCGGGCGAGCGGCCCGGCATGCCGCGCCCGTCGGCGACGATCACGGCGAAGCCCTGCTCGGCGAACCACCGGGAGGTCAGATACGGGTGGTGCGCGGCGACCACCCGCTGCCCGTGCGGTCCCCCGTACGGGTCGAGGAGCACCGGCAGCGGCCCGTCACCCTCCGACCAGCCCGAAGGCAGCAGCACGGCGCACGGGATGCGGCGCGGGCCGGCCTCGACGAGCCGCACCCCGGCGGCGAGCGGGGGAATCTGGGCGTACGAGGCGACCTCGGCGACCGTCTTCCCGTCCCGCAGCACCCGCACCGCGCTCCCCGGGACGTCCGGCCGCGCCGAGGACAGCACCGTCACCGCGCCGGAGCGCACCGCTCCGTGCACGCCGACCCCTTCCGAGACCCGCTGGATGCCCCCGCTGCCCGCGATTCCCCCGGTTTCCCCGGTTCCGACCCGGTACACATGGATCTCACCGATCCCGGGAGCCTCCGCGGCCTCACCCGCCGACGCCGAGATCAGGACATCTTCAGCGCCCACGTCCAGCACCGCCCGCACGTGCAGCGTGCCGTCCGTCAGCGCCCGTTCCCCGACCGCGAGCACCCGCGCCCCGCCCTCGTCGGCGATCCGCACCAGCCGCCCGTCCGGCGTCCTGGCCGGGACCCCCGTGAACAGCTCCAGCCACACCGGATCCTCGTCCCGGCGCACCTCGCGCGTCGCCCCGGACCCCGCGTCGACCTCCAGATACGCCTGCGTGCGCTGGTCCCGGGCCTGGACGAGCAGCAGCGGCGCCCCGTCGCCCGACCAGTGCGCCCGGGCCAGGTACGGGAACGCCGCCCGGTCCCACACCACCTCCGTGCGGGCCCCGTCGAGGTCCACCAGGAACAGCCCCACCTCCGCGTTGGGCGTGCCCGCCGCCGGGTAGGCCACCGCGTGCGGCTCCCGCTCCGGGTGCGCCGGATCGGCGATCCACCAGCGCCGCACCGGACGTTCGTCCACCCGCGCCACCAGCAGCCGGTCCGAGGTCGGCGCCCACCAGAAGCCCCGGCTGCGGCCCATCTCCTCCGAGGCCGCGAACTCCGCGAGGCCGTACGTGACCCCCTCCGCCTCCGGCTCGGCCAGCGCCCGGTCCCCGCCCGCCGCCCGGCCGGGATCGGCGCCGGTCACCCGCAGCGCCCCGCCCGCCGCGTACGCGACGTACCGCCCGTCCGGCGAGGGCCGAGGGTCGACCACCGGCCCCGGCACCGGCAGTTCGCGCGCCGTGCCCGCCCGCAGCTCCGCCACGAACAGACGTCCGGACAGGGTGAACGCCGCCAACTCCACGGCCCCGTCCACGGCGTAGCCCACGATCCCGCCCGAGCCCTCCCGGCTGCGCTCCCGGCGGGCCCGCTCCTCCGCGGACAACTCCTCCTCCGCGCCCGCGAGCAGCGCCCGCGGGTCGGCCGCCGGCCGCTCGACGGGGGCGCCGTCGAGGCCGCCCGCGAGGTCCAGCACCCACAGCCCGTGCGAGCGGTCCGTCCCCGAGGAGGACCGCACGAACACCACCCGCCCGCCGTCCGGGGAGACGCTGAACGCGCGCGGGGCGCCGAGCGTGAACCGCTGCGTCCGCGCGTACCGGCGGGGGAACGACAGGGAGTCTCGTGACGTAGTCATGTGACCGAAACTAGCGTCCGTGCGCCCCCTCATGCCCCCGTACACCGATCGATGCGATCGCACGGATAGTTATGATCCGTAGCGCTAGGTGGGTATGCATCTCCTGGCACATGCCAACTGAAGGTCCGACCCGAAGAAGTATGGAGGTGAACCGCCGTGGCACTCTCGATTTCGGTGGTTGTGCTGCTGGCGATCGTCGTCTTCCTGCTCATCCGGAAATCCGGGCTCAAGGCCGGACACGCGGCGATCTGCGCGCTCCTCGGTTTCTACCTCGCGAGCTCGTCCATCGCCCCGTCCATCAGCACGCTCACCACGAACGTGGCGAGCATGATCGGCGGACTGAAGTTCTGACCTGCCGCTGTGCCGGTGGTCCCGCCTCGTAGGGTGGGACCATGACGGTTCTCCCTGCCCGTCGTCTGCTCCTGGTGCATGCCCACCCGGACGACGAGTCGATCAACAACGGCGCCACCATGGCCAGGTACGCGGCCGAGGGCGCCCAGGTCACCCTGGTGACCTGCACCCTGGGCGAGGAGGGCGAGGTCATCCCGCCCGAACTCGCCCACCTGGCACCCGACCGGGAGGACCGGCTCGGCGAGCGCCGGGTCGGTGAGCTCGACGCCGCGATGAAGGAGCTGGGCGTCACCGACCACCGCTTCCTCGGCGGCCCGGGGCGCTTCCGGGACTCCGGAATGATGGGCGCCGAGCAGAACCGGCGCCCGAACGCCTTCTGGAACACGCCCGTCGACACCGCGGCGCCGTACCTCGTCGAGGTGATCCGCGAGACCCGCCCGCAGGTCCTCGTCACCTACGATCCCGACGGCGGCTACGGCCACCCCGACCACATCCAGGCCCACCGGGTCGCCACCCGCGCCGCCGAACTGGCCGCCGACCCCGCCTACCGGCCCGAGCTCGGCCCCGCCCACGCCATCGCCAAGATCTACTGGAACCGGCTGCCGCGCCCGGTCGTCGAGGCCGGCTTCGCCCGGCTGCGCACCGAGGGCTCGGTCTTCCCGGCCGACGCGGAGATCGGCGACCTGCCCGGCGTCGTCGACACCGACCGGATCACCACCGAGATCGACGGCGGCAGCGCCCACGCGGCCCGCAAGACCGCCGCCATGCGCGCCCACGTCACCCAGATCGCCGTCGACGGGCCCTTCTTCGCCCTCTCGAACAACCTGGGCCAGCCGATCTTCACCACCGAGTACTACGAGCTGGTCCACGGCACGTCCGGCGCGCACGCGGGCGAACGCGAGACCGATCTGTTCGCCGGAGTCGCCTCGTGAAGGGGCGTTACGTCTGGTACGCGGTCCTCGTCGTCCTCGGCGCCCTCGTCGGGGCGGCCGGCTCCCTGGTCCAAGCCGCCTGGTTCCCGGCCGGGTTGCTGCTCGCCCTGCTCGCCTCCGCCGCCGTGTTCTACGGTGGCCGGATCGCCACCGGCACCCAGCTGGGCGTCGCGGCCTCCGGCGGCGGCTGGCTGATCGCCATCGTGGTGCTCAGCTTCGGGCGCCCCGAGGGTGACGGCCTGTTCGGCGGTGGTCTCGGGGAGATGGTCTTCCTGCTCGGCGGCATGGCCGTCGCTGTGATGTGCGCCACGATGGGCCGCCTGTCCCGACCGGCCCCGTGAACAGGCCCACTTGACCCGGCCGTGACCTGACGCCCGGGCCGGACATCCCCCGGTCCGGCCTGACTTCGGCCGGATTGCCCATGGCCGATCCACGCCGGGTCGGGTACAGAGCGGCGGCGGCCAGTATGGTGGTGCGCGCCGTCGACCGCCCCGATCACCATGAGCGTCAGCAAAAGCGGGCGGCGGAGCCAACCGGGAGATCCTGCTTTGAGTCGTGAAACTGGTCGAGAGACTGACAGTTCGTCCTCCGGCGCCCAGGCGCGCGGCGGGGCCGCTTACCCCTCGGGCACCCCTCCGTACGGGATCCGCCCGGGCCAGGAGGCGATGGAGGAGGCCCCCGCGGCCTCCGCACCGCCGGAGGAGCCCAAGACCGAGACCACGCTGACGACCCGTATCCGGATCAACATCCCGGGTTCGCGTCCGATCCCGCCCGTGGTCGTCCGCAAGCCCGTCGCCGACGCCGCCCCCGACGTCCAGGCGAAGGCCCAGGCACAGGCCCAGGCGAAGGCCCAGGCGCAGGCGCAGGCCCGGGTCCAGGCCCCGGTGGCCGAGCCCGAGCCGCCGCGCCCGGAGCCGGTGCCCGAGCCCGAGCCGGTCGCCCCGGCCGAGCCGCCCCGGGCCGAGGAGAAGCCCACCAGCGACTGGTTCGCCCCGCGCAAGCCGGCCGGTGCCGCTCCCGCCCCGAAGCCCGCCGCCGCGCCGGCCCTCCCGCCGGGCCCGGTCACGCCCGCGACGCCCGCGCCGGCCGCCGCCGCGCCCGGCTTCGCCGGCGGCTCCGCCTCCGACGGCGTCCCGTCGACCGCCAGCACCACCCAGAGCATGCCGATCGTCACGCCGCTGACCGGCGGCCCCGGCCACACGCCCGCGGGCGGCACGCCGGTGTTCGACCCCGGCGCCGGCAACCCGCTCTACGACAGCGGCCCGGGCCACACGCCCGCCGCCGGCACGCCCGTCGTCACCCCGCCCGCCGGCCCGACCACCGGCCCCGTCACCGGCGGCAGCCCGGTCGTCGGACCCGGCCACCCGCGGGGCGGCGCCCCGGCGAACGGGATGCCCGGCATGCCCGGCATGACGGACGCGCTGCGCATGTCGGACGACACCGCGATCCTGACCCCGCAGAGCCCCGCGCCGCACGACGGCGCCCACGCCTCGGGGGCCACGCTCACCAGCGGCATGCAGGCCGTCACGCCGGGCGCGGCCCCGCGGATCCCCGAGCGGCAGGACCCGGCCTTCGACGGCGGCCACGGCTCCTACGACGAGCCCGACGCCTACGACGAGCCCGCGCCCGCCCCGGCCCGCAAGCCCGCCCCGGCGCCCGCCAAGAAGGGCCGCTCCAAGCTGGTCCTCGCCGGTGTCGGCGTGGTCGTCCTCACCGGTCTCGCCTACGGCGCCGGACTCCTCCTCAACCACTCCGACGTCCCCAAGGGCACCACCGTGCTCGGCGTGGACATCGGCGGCGGCACCAAGGAGGAGGCGGTCGGCAAGCTGGAGGCGGCCCTGGGCAAGCGCGCCCACGCCCCGCTCCGGCTCGACGTCGGCGGCAGGAAGACCGAGCTGGCCCCCGACAAGGCGGGCCTCGCCCTGGACGCGCAGGAGACCGTGCGCGCCGCCGCCGGCAGCGACTACAACCCGATGTCCGTCATCGGCTCCCTCTTCGGCGGCGCGCGCGTCGCCCAGCCGGTCTTCCCGGTCGACGAGGAGAAGCTGGGCGTGGCCCTCACCGACCTGGCCGGCAGCTCCGGCTCGGCCACCGAGGGCACGATCGTCTTCTCCCCCGGCAAGGTCACCGCCGTCGAGGGCAAGCCGGGCAAGGGCCTGGACGTCCAGCGCTCGATGATCGCCGTCAAGGACGCCTACCGCGCCCAGGTCGAGACGGGCACGGCGAAGTCCGTCGCGCTGCCCGTCGTCACCCGGCAGCCCACCGTCACCAAGGCCGAGCTGGACCGGGCGATGAAGGAATTCGCGGAGCCCGCGATGTCCGGCCTGATCCGGATCAAGGCCGGCCCGAAGCACATCGACTTCGGCCCGGCCCGGTCGCTCCCGAAGATCCTCTCCATGCGGGCCGTCGACGGGAAGCTGGTCGAGGTCTACGACAAGGAGGCCATCACCGACCTCCTCGACGGCGTCTTCACCGGAGTCATGATCACCAAGGGCGACGGCAGCAAGCACGAGGTCTCCGCCGACGACGTGGCCTTCGTGATGCGCGACGCCCTGCGCGGCAAGGGCCTCACCGAGCGCACCAGGACGATCGACCTGAGCGGCGAGGGCTGACCCTCCCGCACCCGGAGACCGCGGTACGGGGACGGGGGCCCGCCCCCCGCCCCGTACCGCGTCTTCGCGGCCCGTGCCTCAGTTGAGCAGCGCGCGGGCCGCCTTCGCGCGCTGCCGGATCGCCTCGGCGGCGCTCGGCTCGACCGCGTCCATGACCGTCGCGTACGCCTCCATCTCGACCGCCCCGGTGAGGAAGTCGCCGCGCTGGACGAGCAGCTCCGCGCGCTCGTAGCGCAGCCGGGCCGGGTGGGAGGGCAGCATCAGGGAGAGGTCGACCGCCCACAGGGCGACGTCGGAGCACTCGGGGCGCGCGGTGGCCCAGGCGCGGATGTTGTTCAGGACCCGCAGCACGATCGCGGTGGGCGAGGCGGGGCGCAGCATCGAGGGGTCGAGCGCCTCGCCGGTGGCGCCCGCGACGAGGAGCTCGGCGTCGGCGCCGGTCATCGCCCGGCCGCCGGCGAACGGGTCGGCCAGCCGGAGGTCGCCCGGGTCGCCGAAGCCGACGACGAAGTGGCCGGGCAGGCCGAGGCCGTAGACGTGCGCCCCGGCCCGGCGGGCCACCTCCATCCACACCACCGACAGCAGGATCGGCAGCCCGCGGCGGCGCCGCAGCACCTCGTGCAGCAGGGAGGACTCCAGCCGCTGGTAGTCGGCGGGGACGCCCTGGAAGCCCTCGCGGCGGCCGAGCAGGTCGGAGAGCGCCGCTACCCACGCGTCGGCGCCGCGCGTCCCGTACGGCACGAGCCCGGCGAGCCGGTCCAGCTCGATCTCCGCCGCGTCCAGGTCGGCCTGGGTCACCGACGGGTCGGCCACCGCGCCGACCAGCAGGCAGAGGCGGGCGAGGTCGGGCTGTTCCGCCCGGGCCTCCTCCGCGAACTCCCGCCGCCAGTCGGTCATGCGCCCGTCCATCGGTAGTGGTGGTAGTGGTGGTGGACCGCGAAGCCCATCCCGTCGTACAGCGCCCGCGCGCCGCCGTTGTCCGCCTCCACCTGGAGCCAGGCGGCCGACGCGCCCTCGTCGAGCGCCCGGCGGGCGAGCGCCGTCATGACGGACGTGGCCAGGCCGCGGCGCCGGTGGGCGGGGTCGACCTCCACCGCCATGAACCCGGCCCAGCGCCCGTCCACCACACAGCGTCCGATCGCCGCCGGTATGTCTCCCGTGCCCGGTACGGAGGCGAACCACACACTCGGGCCGCTGCCGAGCACCTTCAGGACCTGCGGGCCGGGCTCGCCGGAGCGCTGGTAGCGGCGCAGCCAGTCCTCGTCGAAGGAGCGGTCGAGCCGGACGGCGTCGACGTCGGCGTCGAGGTCGCCGATCGGGGCGAGCGCCGCGATCCGCACCTCGGCCGAGACCTCCCGCCGCCAGTCCCGCCGCTCCAGCTCGGCGCAGAGCAGCTCCTGGGTGTCCGCGGCGCCGGTGGCGGCCTGGACGTACGCGGGCAGCTCCCGGGCCGCGTACCAGTCCCGTACGCGGTCCAGGGCGGCGTCCAGCGGCAGCCCGGGGTCGCCCAGCGGCAGCGCCGAGTTGGCCCGCCGGGTGAATCCGCCGGCCGCCCGCAGCGTCCACTCGCCGAGCCGCTCGCTCTCCGGCGGCTGCCAGGCGCGGGCGGTGGCGCGGGCGAGTTCGGGGAAGGTCGCGGCGGGGCCGCGGCGGCGGGCCGGGGCGGCGGGGACGGTCTTGCCCGCGACGAGGGCGGATTCCGCGATCCGGACGGCCTCCCCGGTCCTGCGTGTGATCAGCAGCACACCGTCTTCCCACGATGTGAGAACACCGACCGCGTCCGTGAACCTCTCACCCGGCGCACCCGAGTCCGTCACGTACCGAACAGAGACGCGTTTTCCCACGTCAGAGCTGCTTATACGGACTTCGAGACGTCCTCCACCGGCGAATTCCACAGCTTCTTAGCCCCTCCTGTTCGGATCGCCCCCGAGAACGGAGATACTAGGGGCGGGCATCGACGACGCCGCGCTCCCGCGCAGACCAGCCCTATCGAGGAGGAACGACAGCGTGACCTACGTCATCGCGCAGCCTTGTGTCGACGTCAAGGACAAGGCGTGCATCGAGGAGTGCCCCGTCGACTGCATCTACGAGGGCCAGCGGTCCTTGTACATCCACCCGGACGAATGCGTCGACTGCGGGGCCTGTGAGCCGGTCTGCCCGGTCGAGGCGATCTTCTACGAGGACGACACCCCGGACGAGTGGAAGGACTACTACAAGGCGAACGTCGAGTTCTTCGACGAGCTCGGCTCGCCCGGTGGTGCTTCCAAGCTGGGCCTGATCGAGCGGGACCACCCCTTCATCGCCGCCCTGCCGCCGCAGAACGGCTGATCACCCGCCCTCGGTCCCGTACGGCATCGTCCGCTGTACGGGGCCGACGCGTTTGCCGACGCAGACGCCGACGCATCTCCCGCGTACGAACGAGGAAGTGAGCCAACCCGTGAGCGCAGTCTCTTCGCGCCTGCCCGTCTTCCCCTGGGACAAGCTGGAGCCGTACAAGAAGACGGCGACGGCCCACCCGGACGGGATCGTGGACCTGTCCGTGGGCACCCCGGTCGACCCGGTGCCCGCGCTGATCCAGGACGCCCTGGTCGCCGCGGCGGACTCGCCGGGCTATCCCACGGTGTGGGGCACGAAGGAACTGCGGGACGCGCTCACCGGCTGGTGCGAGCGGCGCCTGGGCGCCACCGGCTTCGCCCACGAGAACGTGCTGCCGGTGGTCGGCTCCAAGGAGCTGGTGGCCTGGCTGCCGACCCAGCTGGGCCTCGGCGCCGGCGACCGGGTCGCCTACCCGCGGCTCGCCTACCCGACGTACGAGGTGGGCGCGCGGCTGTGCGGCGCGGAAGCCGTCGTCTACGACGACCCGACCGAGCTCGACCCGGCCGGCCTGAAGCTGCTCTGGCTCAACTCCCCGTCCAACCCGACGGGCAGGGTCCTCGGCAAGGACGAGCTGACCCGGATCGTCGCCTGGGCGCGCGAGCACGGCGTCCTCGTCTTCTCCGACGAGTGCTACCTGGAGCTGGGCTGGGAGGCCGACCCGGTCTCGGTGCTGCACCCGGACGTCTCCGGCGGCTCGTACGAGGGCATCGTGGCCGTCCACTCGCTGTCCAAGCGCTCCAACCTGGCCGGCTACCGCGCCGCGTTCGTCGCGGGCGACGCGGCCGTCCTGGGCGAGCTGCTCCAGATCCGCAAGCACGGCGGCATGATGACCGCGGCCCCGGTCCAGGCGGCCACGGTCGCCGCGCTCGGCGACGACGCGCACGTGGCCGAGCAGCGCGAGCGGTACGCGGCCCGGCGCGCCGCCCTGCGCGCGGCCCTGGAGGCGCACGGCTTCCGCATCGAGCACAGCGAGGCCAGCCTCTACCTGTGGGCGACCCGGGACGAGCCCTGCTGGGACACGGTGGCCTACCTCGCCGAGAAGGGCGTCCTGGTGGCGCCCGGCGACTTCTACGGCGAGGCCGGCGAGCGCTTCGTGCGGGTCGCGTTCACGGCGACCGACGAGCGGGTCGAGGCCGCGGTCAAGCGCCTGGGCTGACCGGCGGCGGACGCGAGTGAGGGCCCGGGGGGCGGTGCGCCCCGGGCCCTCACGCATGTGCGGCGGAGGTCAGCCGCCGAGCGGCAGACCGCCACCGAGCGGCAGGGTCGGGGCGGGCACGCCCTTGGTGGGCAGGCCGCCCAGGGTGCCGCCGGTCGGGCCCTCGGCGCTCTCGGCGGCGGCGCCCGCGGTCTGGCCGACGACCTCGCCCGCGCTGCCGGCCGCTTCGCCCGCGACCTGCTGGGCGGCCGGCGTGGCGGTCTTGCCCGCCGTGCCCAGGGTCTTGCCGGCCGCCGGAACGGCGGTGCCGACGGCCTTGCTGCCGGTCTCGCCGACGACGCCGGTCGCGGTCTGCGAGGCGGTGTCGAGCGCGGAGCCGGTGGCGGCGCCGTCGAGCTGGGTCAGACCCGACAGGGCGCCGGTCGGGGCGAGGGACTGGTCCGCGGCGCTCGCGGCGCCGGCCGCACCGACCACCGGCACTGCTCCGGCCGCGACGAGCAGGGCGGCGCGGGCGATCCGACGGGTCAGGGGGAGGGACATGGTGCTCCTTCAGCGGAGGGGGGCGTTTGCGGTGGGACGCAGTGACAACCGGCCGTGGGGCGGGGGAGGTTGCGGAGGCTGAAGGTAAAGACTGGGTAATGCGTCATATCGTCGGGCGGGGAGGAAAGCGGACGAACACGCCCAGGTGCCGTCGTCTGCCGAACCGTCACTTCCCTTGTGCGGCAAGGGGGTTGCCGTGACATGACATGCGACGGGAAAGCTGCCCGGAGAGCTCTTCGGCGCACCCGCCGGATGACACGTCCGGGGGACAGTCCGTACGACTGCCCGTGCGGCCTCGCGGGCTTCGCGGGCTTGAACCTGGGGCCTTGCGGCGCCGTTTCGGGGAGTGGCGCTATCCGGTTTGGAGAGTGCCGCTATCTGGCGGTGAGCCTCAGCCGGACCCAGGAACCGTCCGTGCCCTCGGAGCCGTTCGCCCCCGCGGCCCCCTTGGCGCCGCGAGCCTTCCGCACCGGCTCCCACTCGCCCGACGAGTCGTCCGCGCGCCAGACCCGGTCCGCGTACGCCACCTCGGCGACGCGCAGCTCGTCCGCCCGCGCCACCGCCCACTGCGCCAGCTCCCAGCCGCGCTGCTCCCGCGAGCCCGTGGCCGCCCGCACCGGCAGGGAGAGCTCGACGGCCGCCGCCCCCGCGCCCGGCGCGCCCGAAGGCGCACCCGAGGCGTCCCGGGGCGTCGCACGGGGCTTCGCCCGCTCGCCGAAGGCGCGGACCACCTCGTCCCGCACCCGCGCCGGATCGCCCGGCCGGCCCTCCGCCAGGTCCGCCGTGCACGCCAGCGAGGCCGGCGACCGGCCGGTCAGCGCCGCCGACAGCAGCGCAGCGTCCGGCTCGTGCTTCGCGTACGCCTGCGGGAAACCGCTGCGCTGCACCTTCTGCGCCGCCACCGTCAGCGGCAGCCGCGAATACCCCGGGACCTTCTCCAGACCTTCGTAGAACTTCCCCGAGGCGTACACCGGGTCGAGGATCTGCTCCGGCGTCCCCCAGCCCTGCGAGGGGCGTTGCTGGAACAGGCCGAGCGAGTCACGGTCGCCGTGCTCGATGTTGTACAGCGCCGACTCCTGCAGCGCCGTCGCCAGCGCGATCGTCACCGCCCGCTCCGGCATCCCCCGGGTGGTGCCCACGGCCGCGATCGTCGCCGCGTTGGACGCCTGCTCCGGGGTGAACTCGTACCGGTTCGTCCCGCTTCCGATACTGCACCGCGGCGCGCCCTTGCTCCCCGTGACGTAGTGCACGGCGACATACGCGACCAGCCCGAGGAGCACGGCGAACGCGGCCGTGAACCGGGTGAGACGCCCGCGACGTGCGGGGCTGGGGGGACGGGTGGGCTCGGACACGCGCCCCACCGTACTGGAGGCCGCGTTAGGGTCGGCACATGGCTGACACCGCTCCTGGAGAGACTCCGCTGGACCTCACGCTCGACGGCGCCGCGCTGACCGCCGCCCTGGTCGACTTCCCGTCCGTCAGCGGCACCGAGAAGCCGCTCGCCGACGCGATCGAGCAGGCCCTGCGCGGACTGCCGCACCTCACCGTCGACCGGTACGGCAACAACGTCGTCGCGCGCACGCAGCTCGGCCACGGCGAGCGGGTCGTCCTCGCCGGACACATCGACACCGTCCCCATCGCCGACAACGTGCCCTCCCGGCTCGACGAGGACGGCATCCTGTGGGGCTGCGGCACCTCCGACATGAAGTCGGGCGTCGCCGTGCAGCTGCGGATCGCCGCCACCGTCCCCGCGCCCAACCGCGACCTCACCTTCGTCTTCTACGACAACGAGGAGGTCGCCGCCCACCTCAACGGCCTCGGCAAGATCGCCGACGCCCACCCGGACTGGCTCGCGGGCGACTTCGCCGTACTCCTGGAGCCCTCCTTCGGCGAGGTCGAGGGCGGCTGCCAGGGCACCCTGCGCGTCAAGCTGCACACCACCGGCGAGCGGGCCCACTCCGCGCGCTCCTGGATGGGATCCAACGCCATCCACGCCGCCGCCCCCATCCTCGCCCGCCTCGCCGCCTACGAGCCGCGCAAGCCGGTCATCGACGGCCTGGAGTTCCACGAGGGCCTCAACGCCGTCGGCATCGAGGGCGGCGTCGCCACCAACGTCATCCCCGACGCCTGCGTGGTCACCGTCAACTACCGCTACGCCCCCGACCTCTCCCCGGAGCAGGCCGTGGCCCACGTGCGCGAGGTCTTCGCGGACTGCGGCGTCGCCGAGTTCGAGATCGACGACGAGAGCGGCGGCGCGCTGCCCGGCCTCTCGCACCCCGCCGCCGCGGCCTTCATGAAGGCGGTCGGCGGCAGCGCCCGCCCCAAGTTCGGCTGGACCGACGTCGCCCGCTTCAGCGCGCTGGGCGTCCCCGCGGTCAACTACGGGCCCGGCGACCCGATCTACGCGCACAAGCGCGACGAGCACGTGCACGTCGAGCGGATCCACCACTGCGAGGCAAGGCTCCGCGACTGGCTGACCGACTGATTCCCGGAATTTCGCTTTTCGTCACCTCTGTGGACCTACCCTGACCGGACCGGAAGATCAGTGGAACGGTGAAAGGAGCAGGCCATGGGTGTACCCGAGGAGCCGAAGAAGCCGGAGGAGCAGAGGCTGGGACCGGTGCTCAGGCGCCGTGACCAGGTCCAGCCCGGCACCACGGACCAGCGTCTGCTCGACACCGAGGGCGACTCGGAGTGGGTGCACACCGACCCCTGGCGGGTCATGCGCATCCAGTCCGAGTTCGTCGAGGGCTTCGGCGCCCTGGCCGAACTGCCGAGCGCGATCAGCGTCTTCGGCTCGGCCCGCACCAAGCCCGACTCGCCCGAGTACGAGGCCGGTGTGCGCATCGGCCACGCGCTCGTCGAGGCGGGCTTCGCGGTCATCACCGGCGGCGGCCCGGGCGCCATGGAGGCGGCCAACAAGGGCGCCCGGGAGGCCAAGGGCGTCTCCGTGGGCCTCGGCATCGAGCTCCCCTTCGAGCAGGGCCTCAACCAGCACGTCGACATCGGCGTGAACTTCCGCTACTTCTTCGTCCGCAAGACGATGTTCGTGAAGTACGCGCAGGGCTTCGTCGTCCTGCCCGGCGGCCTCGGCACCCTCGACGAGCTCTTCGAGGCCCTGACCCTGGTCCAGACCCGCAAGGTCACCCGCTTCCCGATCGTCCTCTTCGGCACCGCGTACTGGAAGGGCCTCGTCGACTGGCTCCGCGACTCCGTCGTGGCCGGCGGCAAGGCATCCGAGCACGACCTCCTCCTCTTCCACCTCACGGACGACGTGGACGAGGCGGTCGCGCTGGTGACGAAGGAGGTCGGGCGCTAGGACCCCGGTATCGGGAAGGGGCGGGGGAGAAGCCCGCCGAGGGCGCCGCCCCTTCCCGCACCCGCCCGGCTAGGCCAGCCCGCGCCGGGCGACCGCGGGCGCCCGGTGTCCGGCGATGGACGCCACCATGTCGAGCACCTGCCGCGTCTCGGCGACCTCGTGCACCCGGTACACCTGAGCCCCCAGCCACGCCGAGACCGCCGTCGTCGCCAGCGTCCCGAGCACCCGCTCCTTGACCGGCCGGTCCAGGGTCTCCCCGACGAAGTCCTTGTTGGACAGCGAGACCAGCACCGGCCACCCGGTCGACGCCATCTCGCCGAGCCGCCGCGTCGCTTCCAGGCTGTGCCGCGTGTTCTTCCCGAAGTCGTGACCCGGGTCGATCATGATCCCGTCGCGGCGCACCCCCAGCGCGACCGCCCGCTCGGCGAGCCCGACCGTGACCCGCAGGATGTCGGCCATCACGTCCTCGTACTCCGTACGGTGCGGCCGGGTCCGCGGTTCGGCGCCGCCCGCGTGGGTGCACACCAGCCCCGCTCCGTACTTCGCGGCGACCTCCGCGAGCCGCGGGTCCACCCCGCCCCACGCGTCGTTCAGGACGTCCGCGCCCGCCTCGCACACCGCCTCGCCGACATCCGCCCGCCAGGTGTCCACGCTGATCACCACGGACGGGTGGCGCCGCCGCACCTCGGCCACGAAGCCGACCGTGCGCCGCGCCTCCTCCTCGGCCGTGACCTCCTCGCCGGGGCCCGCCTTGACGCCGCCGATGTCGATGATCGCGGCCCCCTCGGCCACGGCCCGCTCCACCCGGGCGAGGGCCGGCTCGTCCGTGAACGTCGCCCCCTGGTCGTAGAAGGAGTCCGGGGTCCGGTTCACGATGGCCATGATCACCGGCTCGTGCGGCCCGAATTCACGAGGTCCCAAGCGCAGCATCCGTTATGTCCTCCCTTGCGACCGGTCGCCGCATCGTCTGCGACCCTAACTGTCGGTGCCGCATGGCACGATCGGCACCGGACGTTTTCCACGGACGGGGAGAGGCGCGCGCTGGTGTTCTGGTTTCTGCTGATCACGATGGTCGTGGTCGTCGCGGCGGTCACCCTGGCGGTGGTCGGCGGCGGTGACAGTGAGGTGCTGCCCGAGGTGGCGCCCGAGCAACTGATCGATCCGCTCCCCGCGACCCGCCCGGTCGGCCAGGGCGACGTCGAGGCGCTGCGGCTGCCCGTCGCCGTCCGGGGCTACCGGATGGCGGACGTGGACGACGTCCTCGGCCGGCTCGGTGCCGAGCTCGCCGAGCGCGACGCCCGGATCGCGGAGCTGGAGACGGCCCTGTCGGGCCCCGGCCCCCGGGGCACCGCCACGGGCGACGCTCCCCGGGACGGGGAGGACGGCGCGTGAGCGAGGGCCGGGCGATCGCGGGGCCCGACGGACTGCTGCGCTGCCCGTGGGGCCTGTCGGCCGAGGACTACGTGGCGTACCACGACGAGGAGTGGGGCCGCCCGGTCCACGGCGACGACGCCCTCTTCGAGCGCCTGTGCCTGGAGGCGTTCCAGTCCGGGCTCTCGTGGATCACGATCCTGCGCCGTCGTGAGGGCTTCAGGACGGCCTTCTCCGGCTTCCGGATCGCCGAGGTGGCCAGGTTCACCGACGCCGACCGGGAACGGCTCCTGGGCGACGAGGGGATCATCCGCAACCGCGCCAAGATCGACGCCACCATCGCCAACGCGCAGGTGCTCGTCGACTGGGCCCCCGGCGAGCTGGACGAGCTGATCTGGTCGTACGCGCCGGAGGCGGCGGACCGCCCGGTCCCGGCCGGCACGGGCGAGGTGCCGGCCGTGACGGACGAGTCGACGGCCCTGTCCAAGGCGCTGAAGAAGCGCGGACTGCGGTTCATCGGCCCGACGACGGCGTACGCGCTGATGCAGGCGTGCGGGCTGGTCGACGACCACGTCGCCGGCTGCGTGGCGCGCGGCGCCGGCCGCTGAGCCGGCGCCCCCGCGGGCCGCTCAGCGGCCCAGGTACGTCGGCTTCTCCTTGGCGATGAAGGCCCGCACGGCGATCGTGTGGTCCTCGGACGCGCCGGCCTTCGTCTGGAGCTCGTCCTCCTTCTCCAGCGCCTCGGCGAGCGAGTGGTCCGCCCCGTACGCGAGGGACTCCTTCAGCGCCGCGTAGGCGACGGTCGGGCCCCCGGCCAGCTTGCGCGCCACCTTCGCGGCCTCCTCGGCGAGCGACGCGGCCGGGACGAGCCGGTTCACGATGCCCAGCTCGTACGCCTCCTGGGCGCCGATCGAACGCGGGAAGAGCAGCAGGTCGGCGGCCCGGCTGTGGCCGATCAGCCGGGGCAGGGTCCAGGACATGCCCGAGTCGGCGGTGAGGGCGACCCCGGCGAACGAGGTGTTGAAGGCGGCCGTGTCCGCCACCACCCGGTAGTCGGCCGCCAGCGCGAAGCCGAAACCGGCTCCGGCGGCGACGCCGTTGACCGCCGCGACGACCGGCTTCGCCATGCCGGTGAGCGCCCGCACGATCGGGTTGTAGTGGTCGCGGACCGTGTTCATGGTGGCCCGGGTGCCGGACTCCTGGTCCTGGAGCAGCAGCCCGACGTGCTCCTTCAGGTCCTGGCCCACACAGAACGCGCGGTCGCCGGCGGCGGTCAGCAGGACCGCCCGCACCTCCGGGTCGGCGGCGGCCGTCTCGACCGCCTCGCGCAGGGCGACCTTCGCCGCCACGTTCATGGCGTTCATGGCCTCGGGGCGGTTGATGGTGATGGTGGCGAGCCCGTCGCTCACCTCGTACAGCACCGTGTCGGCCATCGTGGGGGTCCCTTCGCCTCATTGCATGGATCGACGTCCTCCCGGCACTTCGGCCGGGCGGAGTCCCCAGCATGGCGGAGATCACCGGCCCGCAGCATGTGACCTGCGTCAAAGAATCAGGGCCCGATCACAGAGCGGCAGCGGCGCAGTATCGCAGGTGGATCGGCGAAATATGCGGTTTTGTGAAAGCGCGTTGCGGAAGCGATGCCACCTGATGTTGGTCATCGGGTCCCCTGATGCGGGATAATGACCGGGAAGCAATCGTGTTCGATGCTTTGGATGAGCTGGTTTCAGGAAGGGGAACGAGCATGGCGGCCATGAAGCCGCGGACGGGTGACGGCCCGCTCGAGGTGACCAAGGAGGGGCGGGGCATCGTCATGCGCGTTCCGCTCGAAGGCGGCGGCCGACTCGTCGTCGAGCTGACCCCGGACGAGGCGAAGGCGCTCGGCGACGCACTGAAGGACGTCGTCGGCTGACGCGCCCCTGCCACGGATTTCCACCTCTGCCCCGGTACGGTACCCACCGTGCCGGGGCAGAGGTGTACCGGGCTCCGGCCGCCCGTGGGAGCGGCCCGGCGGGGGGCTAGAGGCCCCGGCGGACCGCGCACAGCAGGCCGTCGCCGACCGGCAGCAGGGTCGGCAGCAGTCGCGGGCTCTCCCGCACCGTGCGCAGCAGCTCGCGTATCCGCAGCACCTCGGCCGGCTGGGCCGCCGAGTCCACCGTGCGGCCGTCCGCGAAGACGCCCTCGAAGCAGACCAGACCGCCCGGTCGCAGCAGGCGCAACGATTCAGCGAGATAGTCCAGGGACTCCGTGCGGTCGCCGTCGCAGAACACGAGGTCGTACCCGCCGTCCGCGAGCCGGGGCAGCACCTCCAGCGCACGGCCCGGGATGAACCGCGCCCGGTTGCCCGCGAAGCCCGCCGCGCGGAACGCCGCCTTCGCGTGCGCCTGCCGCTCCGGGTCCGTGTCCACGGTGGTCAGCACCCCGTCCGGGCGCATACCGAGCAGCAGATAGATCCCCGACACGCCCGTGCCGGTACCGATCTCCGCCACCGCCTTGGCATCCGCCGTGGCGGCCAGCAGGCGCAGGGCGGCGCCCGTTCCCGGCGACACCGAGGGCAGCCCTGCCTCCCGGGCCCGGTCACGGGCCCAGCGCAGCGCTTCGTCCTCGGCGACAAAGGCGTCGGCGAACGCCATGCTCGTCTGCCGGTTGGCGGTAATGGCCCTCTCCTGTCCCCGTGCCTGTCCCCGTAGTTGACGCAGGCGTCGACTGTATCCGCTGCGCGCGGGAACCCGCAGATGGGACCGCGCGTTCCTAGAGACAGGAAGCGCGACGGGACGGCGGCACGAGCCGGCCCCAAATTCGCGTAAAGATTCTTATCCGGAGCTAACGGGCGAGGTGGCTATGGTAGGGGCTCCACTGGACACCACCAGAGCCGACAGGGGAGGTGCGGCTGCGCCTGTGGATCGGAGAGGGAGGCTTCGGCGCCTTCTCGGATCGGCGGGTGAGCCGAAATCCGTGACCGAGACCGCTGACCGTTCCCGCACCGCCGACTCCGCACCCACCACCGCGACCTTCGCATCGGATGCGGAATCGCAGGCGTGGACTCCGCCCAGCTGGGAGGAGATCGTCAGCACGCACAGCGGCCGGGTCTACCGACTCGCGTACCGTCTGACGGGCAACCAGCACGACGCCGAGGACCTGACCCAGGAGGTCTTCGTCCGGGTCTTCCGCTCGCTGTCGTCCTACACGCCCGGCACCTTCGAGGGCTGGCTGCACCGCATCACCACCAACCTGTTCCTGGACATGGTCCGTCGCAAGCAGCGCATCCGTTTCGACGCGCTCGCCGACGACGCCGCCGAGCGGCTGCCCAGCCGTGAGCCGTCCCCGCAGCAGGCGTTCAACGACACCCACTTCGACGCCGACGTGCAGCAGGCCCTGGACACCCTCGCGCCCGAGTTCCGTGCCGCGGTCGTCCTCTGCGACATCGAGGGCCTCTCCTACGAGGAGATCGCCGCGACCCTCGGCGTGAAGCTGGGCACCGTCCGCAGCCGCATCCACCGCGGCCGCTCCCACCTGCGCAAGGCGCTCAAGCACCGCTCGCCCGAGGCGCGCGCGGAGCGGGCGCTCGCCGCAGTCGGCTGGGAGGGCGGATCGGCGTGAGCGGCACCCGTCCGTCAGCGACCCCGGCAGAGCGGCACCCCGCCGGGCAGAACCTCGCGGATCAGCACCTCGGAGACCGGCTCGCCGCGCTCGTCGACGGCGAGCTCGGCCACGACGCCCGGGAACGGGTCCTCGCCCACCTCGCCACCTGCCCCAAGTGCAAGGCCGAGGCCGACGCCCAGCGCAGCCTGAAGAGCGTCTTCGCCACCAGTGCGCCCCCTCCGCCCTCGGAGGGGCTGTTGGCGCGGCTCCAGGGGCTGCCGGGGGGACCGAATGACCAGGGGGGGTCTTTCGACGACCTCCTGCGCGGTGGAGGGCTGCGGTCCGACGGCTTCGCCACGGCCGCGCCGGTCACCCCGCACTCCGGCTTCCGCATCCACGAGGTCGGCGACCGCTCCTCGGGGCGGGGCCGCCGGTTCGCCTTCGCGGCGGCCAGCGCGGTCTCCTTCGCCGCGATCGCGCTGGGCGGCACGCTGCCCCTCGAAGGCGCGCGCGGCCAGGGCACCGGCAACAACGTGACCCCGCTGCGGGCCCCGGCGACCTTCGCCTCGGGCTCCCGCCGCGAGCAGCCCCCCGAGGCGGCGGCCCCCACCGTGGTGCCGGCCCGCCTGGAACTGTCCCCGTTCATACGCCCGGCGGCTCCCGCGCTGAGGCTCTCCTACGCGCCCGGAACCGCCCCGACAGCGACCCCCGCCCCCAGCCCCTCCCACCGCTGACCCGTGACCTGGTTGAATCCAGGGGCAGGGGCGCGCCCGACGAACCGGTGGGCGCGGACAGGTCATCTGTTGCGGGGAGAGCATGAAGAACGGGAAGCCGACCTGGTGGAGCCGTCCGTCGACCACACCCATCCCGCCACCTGACCAGCCCCCCGCCCCGTCCCCGGACGCGGCGGGGGCCCAGGACGCGGACACGGACTTCACCTTGGCGGCCCCGGTGCCGGCCGAGGCCCAGGCCCAGGCTCCGGCCCAGGCCCCGGCTCCGGCCCCTGCCCCGGGCCAGGCCGAGGCACCCGCTCCGGAGCCAGTACCGACCACGGCACCGGCACCGGCACCCGCTCCCGAGCCGGCCCCGGGGACGGAGCCCGGCCGCGCCCCGGCACCGGCGCCTGTCACGGACCCGGCCCCGGCCCCGGCCGAGTCCGGGGCGCCCGGGACCGCCCTTCCCGAGCCCGAGCCCGCAGCTCTCGCGCAGGCGCAGACCCCGGCACCGGCGGACGCGATACCGACGCCCGCCCCGCCCGCCCCGGAGTCCGCCGACCCGCGCCAGGCCGAGCCGGCCGCCACCGGGCAGCTCCCGGCCGAGCCGCTGCCGCCCGCGCCCGCACCCGTCTCCTCCGAGCCGTTCCCGGCGGCCCCGGCGGCCCCCACCGGGGACCAGCCGCCCGTGCCCCTGCCCGTACCGGCGCAGCCGCGGCCGGAACCGCAGCCCCTGCACGCCCCCGACCCCTACCGCACCCCGCCCTACGGCGAGCCGGGGCCGTGGGCGCCCGCGCCGCCGGTGCAGCGGCCCATGGTCGTGGCGCCGGCGTACGACCCGTGGGCGGCCTCCGCGCCGCTCGCCGCGGGGCCGGTCGTCCCGCCGGTGACCGTGAAGCCCCGGAAGTCGCGGCGCGGCCTCGCGCTCGTCGGCGCCCTGGCCTTCGCGCTGGTCACCGGAGTCATCGGCGGCGGCGTCGGCGCGTACGTCGAGCGCAACGGCGGGATCACCAGCGTCGAACTGCCCCAGGCCGGCCCCGAGGCCCAGGGCCGCGCGCCCGACAGCGTCGCCGGGATCGCCGCCGGGGCCCTGCCCGGCGTCGTCACCATCCATGTCAGCGGCAGCGGTTCCTCCGGCACCGGCACCGGCTTCGTGCTCGACACCCGAGGCAACATCCTCACCAACAACCACGTCGTGGACGCGGCGGCGGCCGCCGGCGAGATCTCGGTCACCTTCAGCAACGGCGAGTCGGCCCGCGCCAAGCTGATCGGCCGCGACACCGGCTACGACCTCGCCGTGATCCGGGTCTCCGGCGTCTCGGGCCTCAAGCCGCTGCCCCTGGGCAACTCCGACACCGTCCGCGTCGGCGACCCGGTCGTCGCGATCGGCGCCCCCTTCGACCTGTCCAACACGGTCACCTCCGGCATCATCAGCGCCAAGGAGCGCCCGATCACCGCCGGCGGCGAGAAGGGCGACGGCACCGACATCAGCTACGTCGACGCCCTCCAGACCGACGCCCCGATAAACCCCGGCAACTCCGGCGGCCCGCTGCTCGACTCCCGTGGCCGGGTCATCGGTATCAACAGCGCGATCCGCGCCGCGAGCAACAGCTCCGAGAGCGGCGGCCAGTCCGGCTCCATCGGCCTCGGCTTCGCCATCCCGGTCAACCAGGGCAAGCGGGTAGCCGAGGAGCTCATCAACACCGGCAAGGCCACCCACCCGGTCATCGGCGTGAGCCTCGACATGCAGTACACCGGCGACGGCGCCAAGGTCGGCGCGAAGGGCAAGGACGGCACCTCGTCCGTCACTCCCGACGGCCCCGCGGCCCGCGCCGGGATCCGGCCGGGCGACTTCATCACCAAGGTCGACGGGCAGCGGGTGCACAGCGGCGAGGAGCTGATCGTGAAGATCCGCGCCCACCGTCCCGGCGACCGCCTGAAGCTGACGCTGACCCGCGACGGCAAAGAGCAGACAAAGACCTTGACGCTCGGCTCCTCCTCGGGCGCCTAGACGCCATGTGGAGGACACCACGAGGTACCCGCCGGGCAGCTTCGGCGGGTACCGTGGACCGGGCCCGGGACCGGCGTGAAGGAGCTACAGGGTGTTCAGCGACATAGGCGCACTCGAGCTGGTGACGCTCGTGGTGCTCGCCGTGCTCATCTTCGGCCCCGAGAAGCTGCCGAAGATGATCCAGGACGTCTCCCGCTTCGTCCGCAAGATCCGGGAGTTCTCGGACAGCGCCAAGGCGGACATCCGCAGCGAGCTCGGCCCGGAGTTCAAGGACTTCGAGTTCGAGGACCTCAACCCGAAGAACTTCATCCGCAAGCAGCTCGCGGAGAACCAGGACCTCAAGGAGCTCAACGAGCTCCGCTCCAGCTTCGACCTGAAGAAGGAGATGAACGAGGTCGCCGACGCCGTCCACGGCCGCGAGAGCGAGCCCGCGGCACCGGCCGTCGCGCCCACGGCACCGGCCGCGGTGAACGGATCCGGCAAGCCGGACCTCCTGAAGAAGCAGGACAAGCCGGACACCGTCGAGCGTCCGCCGTACGACTCCGACGCCACCTGACGACGGCCTGTCACCGAACCGGTGCGGCTCGGTGGCTATCCTCCCTCTCGGGGGCACCCCGGGACGAAGCCCGGGGGAGTGACGAGGAGGCGGCCGAGATGAAGACGACGAGTCGGGTGGAGACCGAGGGGTTTCTGCGCGCGCCCTTCGCCTGGTACGGGCTCGACGAGGCGTTCACCGGCCCGCGCCGGCTGATGCAGGTCGGCACGGCCGCGGACGGCACCGTCCAGTACGGATCGATGGGCCACGGTGACGAACCGTCGATAAAGTCCGAGGCCGCCGGCGCCGAGAAGGAGCGCTTCACCGTCGTCGTGACCGTCGCCGCGAACCCCGTGCGCCGCACCGGCGACGGCACGGGCGTCCTGGAGGCCACCACGGTCTCCTCCGCCGCCTGGCTGGCCGGCTCGGGGCTGCTCGCCCACACCTGGCCCGCCAACCTCGACCACACGCGG
Organism: Streptomyces sp. NPDC093111; assembly: GCF_040683955.1. Classification (NCBI taxonomy): domain Bacteria; kingdom Bacillati; phylum Actinomycetota; class Actinomycetes; order Kitasatosporales; family Streptomycetaceae; genus Streptomyces; species Streptomyces sp. NPDC093111. Next base: position 87,290 of record NZ_JBFBNW010000016.1, read on the forward strand.
CGCAACGACTGGCTGGACCAACAGACGGAGACCGCCTTCGAGCTGGCCGACGACCTCGACGGCCCGGAGTGGTCGACGCTGTCGCTGCCCGTGGACGGGGTCCCGGTGCCGTTCCACTACCGCGAGTCCGAGTTCGGCTGGGTGCTGGCCGGTTCGGCGACCGGCGTGCACATCGGGGCGTACGGGCGCGGGATGAGCGCCTACGGCCTGGGCTTCGCGACGGTCAGGGACCTGGGCGGCTACGCCTGACGGCACCCGCGGACGCGTCGGCGGCAGCCCCGGCTACGCCTGACGGCACCCGCGGACACGCCGACGGCAGCCCCGGCTACGCCTGACGGCACCCGCGGACACGCCGACGGCAGCCCCGGCTACGCCTGACGGCAGCCGCGGACACGCCGACGGCAGCCCCGGACACGCCGGGGGCAGCCCCGGAAACGCCTGGCGGCACCCGCCGCCCCGGCCGCCGCGTTCGGACACGCGAAAGGGCGCCCCGAAGGGCGCCCTTTCCCCGTCTCAGAACTTGTTGCGCGGCGTGATGCCCAGGCTCATGCCCGACAGGCCGCGCTGACGGCCGCCCAGCTTGCCGGCGATGGCGCGCAGGGCCGCGCCGGCCGGGGAGTCCGGGTCGGACAGGACGACCGGCCGGCCCTCGTCGCCGCCCTCGCGCAGCCGCACGTCGATCGGGATCGAGCCGAGCACCGGGACGGTCGCGCCGGTGGTCTGCGTCAGCCCGTCGGCGACCCGCTGGCCACCGCCCGTGCCGAACACGTCGACCATCTCGTCGCAGTGCGGACACGGCAGGCCCGCCATGTTCTCGACGACGCCGACGATCTTCTGGTGGGTCTGCACGGCGATCGAACCGGCCCGCTCGGCCACCTCCGCCGCCGCCTGCTGCGGGGTGGTGACGACCAGGATCTCCGCGTTCGGCACCAGCTGGGCCACGGAGATCGCGATGTCGCCGGTGCCCGGCGGCAGGTCGAGCAGCAGGACGTCCAGGTCGCCCCAGTACACGTCGGCGAGGAACTGCTGGAGCGCGCGGTGGAGCATCGGGCCCCGCCACACCACCGGCGCGTTGCCCGGGGTGAACATGCCGATGGAGATGACCTTCACGCCGTTCGCCGACGGCGGCATGATCATGTTCTCGACCTGGGTCGGCCGCCCGTCCGCGCCCAGCATGCGCGGCACGCTGTGGCCGTAGATGTCGGCGTCCACGACACCGACCTTCAGCCCGTCGGCCGCCATCGCCGCCGCCAGGTTGACCGTCACCGAGGACTTGCCGACGCCGCCCTTGCCGGAGGCCACCGCGTACACGCGGGTCAGCGAGCCGGGCTTGGCGAACGGGACCTCGCGCTCGGCGGTGGTGCCGCGCAGCGCGGAGGCGAGCTCCTTGCGCTGCTCGTCGCTCATCACGTCCAGCGTGACGTCGACGCCCGTGACCCCCTCGACGCGGGAGACGGCGTCCGTCACGCGCTGGGTGATGGTGTCACGCATCGGGCAGCCGGAGACCGTGAGATAGACCGTGACGGCGACCCTGCCGTCGGATCCGATCTCCACCGACTTCACCATGCCCAGCTCGGTGATCGGTTTGTTGATCTCGGGGTCGTTCACCGTCGCCAGTGCCTCAAGCACCGCGTCTTCCGTAGCCATAGAACAGATGGTACGGCGACGACCACCGGCCCATGAAAGCCCTGTCAACGGTCGGGTACGTCACTCCCGCGCGAGCCGTCCCCCGGGAATAGATCCCGGCGCTCCCCATCGCCGCGGGGATGGCGCTCCTCCAGCTCCTTCAGCAGGTCCTGGAGCTCCGACCGCATCCAGTCGCGGGTGGCCACCTCGCCCAGGCCCATCCGCAGCGCGGCGATCTCCCGGGTCAGGTACTCGGTGTCCGCGATCGAGCGCTCGTTCTGCTTGCGGTCCTGTTCGAGGTTGACCCGGTCCCGGTCGTCCTGCCGGTTCTGCGCGAGCAGGATCAGCGGCGCCGCGTACGAGGCCTGGAGCGACAGCATCAGGGTCAGGAAGATGAACGGGTACGTGTCGAAGCGCAGCGCTTCCGGGACCGAGACGTTCCACACCACCCAGGCGATGATGATCACCGTCATCCAGACGATGAACCGCCCGGTCCCCAGGAAGCGCGCGATCCGCTCCGAGAGCCGCCCGAAGGCCTCCGGGTCGTACTCGGGCAGGAACCGGGGCCGCCGCACGCGCGGCTGGTCCAGCCGGATCCGGGGCAGCTGCCGCTCCCGCTCGCGGTCCCGCTCCTGTGTGCGCTCAGCCACGGTGCACCCCGTCCTCGTGGAACTCGGTCTCCCGCCAGTCGTCCGGCAGCAGGTGGTCGAGCACGTCGTCGACGGTCACCGCCCCGAGCAGCGAACCGCTCTCGTCCACCACCGGCGCCGCCACCAGGTTGTACGCGGCGAAGTAGCTGGTGACGGCCGGCAGCGGGGTGGCCGGGCCGAGCGGCGGCAGGTCGCTGTCGACGAGCGAGCTGACCAGCGTGAACGGCGGGTCCCGCAGCAGCCGCTGGAAGTGCACCGTGCCCAGGTACTTGCCCGTCGGCGTCTCGTCCGGCGGCCGGCACACGTACACCTGCGCGGCCAGCGCGGGCGACAGGTCCTGCTGGCGCACCCGGGCCAGCGCGTCGGCGACCGTCGCGTCCGGACGCAGCACGATCGGCTCGGTGGTCATCAGACCGCCCGCGGTCCGCTCCTCGTACGACATGAGGCGCCGCACGTCCGCCGCGTCGTCCGGCTGCATGAGCGTCAGCAGCCGTTCCTTGTCCTCCTCGGGCAGCTCGGACAGCAGGTCGGCCGCGTCGTCCGGGTCCATCGCCTCCAGGACGTCCGCGGCCCGCTCCTCCTTCAGCTTGCCCAGGATCTCGATCTGGTCGTCCTCCGGCAGCTCCTCCAGGACGTCGGCGAGCCGGTCGTCGTCGAGGGCCGCGGCGACCTCGGCCCGGCGCTTGGGGCTGAGGTGGTGCAGCACGTTGGCGAGGTCGGCCGGGCGCAGCTTCTCGAAGGTGGCCACCAGGTTCTCGGCGCCCTGGCCGTGCTCCTCCAGGGAGAAGCCGGTGACGGCGGACCACTCCACGGTCAGCGTCTCGCCCTTGCGGCGCAGCGCCCCGCCCTTGCCGCGTCGCACGAAGACCTTGTCGATCTCCCAGTCGCGGCGGGCCGGCAGCTGCTGGATGGCCACGTCGAGGACGGTGACCTCCTCGCCCTCCTCGCCCTGCGGCCCGACCAGCCGGACCCGCCGGTCGAGGAGCTCGCCGAGCACGAGCCGCTCGGTCGGGCGCTGTTCGAAGCGGCGCATGTTGACGACGCCGGTGGTGATGACCTGGCCGGACTCGACGCCGGTGATCCGGGTCATGGGCACGAACACCCTGCGGCGGGAGAGCACCTCCACGACCATGCCGAGCAGTCGCGGCGGGCGGCGGCCGACCCGCAGCATGGCCACCAGGTCGCTGACCCGGCCGACCTGGTCGCCCACCGGGTCGAAGACGGGGACGCCGGCGAGGTGCGAGACGAAGATCCGGGGGGCGCCTGCCGCCATGCCACGCGCCTCCTCGGTGCCGCACGATTCGGGTCGTTCCCAGCTGTGCCTGGTTCAGGCTAGCCCGTGCCGCCGTACGCCGCTCCGGCAGAGCGCCCGTCCGGCTGCCTGCGGATACGTCACCCGGCCCGGGTACGCTGCGGTCTGCCGTCCCCGCCGGCATCCGGCTCCCACAGGCCCGTCCCCCCACCGACCCGAGAGGCAGCCCTGGTGACCGTTCGCCTTCCGTCCTCGCGTATCCGCAGGGCCACCCTGCCCCTGGCACTCTGCGCGGGCCTGGCGGCCTCCCTGACCGCCTGCGCCGCCGACCCGGACGAGGGGACCAACGGCGTCGGCAGACTCTCGCCGACCGCCATCGAGCAGAAGGCGCAGTCGGCCGCGGACGGCGCGACGGCGGTGCGCCTCGCGGGCACGCTGGTCAGCAAGGGCGGCACGTACAAGCTGAACATGCGGCTCAAGCAGGACGGCGCGAGCGGCTCGGTGATCACGAAGAACAGCACCTTCGAGCTGCTGCGGGTCGGCGAGGCGCTCTACATGAAGGCCGACGCGGGCTTCTGGGCGCACGAGGACGCCTCCACCGAGGCGCCGTCGGACGCCGGTTCCGAGGCGGCCGACAAGCTGGACGACATGTACGTGAAGGTGCCGCAGGACGACCCCTCGTACAAGCAGCTGCGCGGCTTCACCGACATGGACCTGCTGCTCGACGGACTCATCGGGCTGCACGGGGACGTCGTGAAGGGCGACCGCGAGAAGATCGGCGGCATCCGCACGGTCAACGTCAAGGGCGGCGAGGACGCCGAGGGCGGCTCGCTCGACGTGGCCCTGGAGGGCACCCCGTTCCCGCTGCGCTTCGCGCGCGGCGGCGGCGCGGGCGTGGTGATGCTGTCCGAGTGGAACAAGGACTTCCCGCTCGCCGCCCCCTCGAAGAGCCAGACCCTGGACTACGGCAGGCAGCTGCCGCGCGCCTGAGGGCTCCGCCCCTCCCGCGCCCGGGCGGTCAGCTCTTCCGGCGCTTCTTGAGGAGCAGCTTCGGCAGGCCCGCCGGGATCGGCCGGCGGGTGAGGACCGGCGACGGCAGCGGTACGGCGGCCATCGAGCCGTCCGGCAGGTCGGTGGTCGAGGAGCGGGGTTCCAGGCGCACCACCCGGCACTCGCGCGCCCAGCGCTCCGGCATCGCCTCGCCGTCGTGCGCGTTGAGCCGCTTGCCCTTCAGTTCGGCGACCGCCGCCTCCCATGCCTCGCCGCGCGGGGCGAGTTCGCTCACCGCGGCGGTCCAGGAGACGATCCGGCCGCCCTTGTCCTTGCTGCGGACGGTGACCTCGGCGGTGCCGCCGTCGACCAGGCCGGGCAGCGGCTGCTCGCCGGGGCCGTCGCCGACGAGCAGCGCGGCGCCGTCGGCCCAGACGTGCCAGAGCGCCCGGGCGGCGGGGGCCTCGCCCCGTACCCAGATGAGGCCGGACTTCTTGGTGGCCTCCTCGACGAGGGCGGACCCGAGCAGCGCGTCTGTCATGCCCCGCAGCCTATCGAGCGGTGCGCGCCGCCCGCGCTACAGCCAGCCGTTGCGCTTGAGGGTGCGGTGGATGGTGAAACAGATGGCGGCGATGCCGGCCAGCACCATGGGGTAGCCGTACCGCCATTCCAGCTCCGGCATGTGCTTGAAGTTCATGCCGTACACGCCGCAGACCGCCGTGGGTACGGCGACGATCGCCGCCCACGAGGTGATCTTGCGCATGTCCTCGTTCTGCGCGACGGTCGCCTGCGCCAGGTTGGCCTGGAGGATCGAGTTCAGCAGCTCGTCGAAGCCGACGACCTGCTCCTGGACGCGCGCGAGGTGGTCGGCGACGTCCCGGAAGTACTTCTGGATGTCGGGGTCGACCAGGCGCATCGGGCGCTCGCTCAGCAGCTGCATCGGGCGCAGCAGCGGGCTGACGGCCCGCTTGAACTCCAGGACCTCACGCTTGAGCTGGTAGATCCGGCCGGTGTCGGTGCCGCGGGTGGAGCCCTTGGCGGGCGGCGAGAAGACGTCGATCTCGATCTGGTCGATGTCGAGTTCGACGGCGTCGGCGACCGCGATGTAGCCGTCGACGACGTGGTCCGCGATGGCGTGCAGCACGGCCGAGGGGCCCTTGGCGAGCAGCTCCGGCTCGCCCTGGAGGCGGTGCCGGAGGTTGCGCAGCGAGCCCTGGCCGCCGTGCCGGACGGTGATGACGAAGTCGGGGCCGGTGAAGCACATGACCTCGCCGGTCTCGACGACCTCGCTGGTCGCGGTGAGCTCGGCGTGCTCGACGTAGTGGATCGTCTTGAAGACGGTGAAGAGGGTGTCGTCGTACCGCTCCAGCTTGGGTCGCTGGTGGGCGTGGACGGCGTCCTCGACGGCGAGCGGGTGCAGCCCGAACTCGGCGGCGATACCGGCGAATTCGGCCTCGGTCGGCTCGTGCAGGCCGATCCAGGCGAAGCCGCCGGCGTCCCGTACCTGGCGCATCGCGCCGCGCGGCGTGAGGCAGTCCCGGTCGTCGACCCGGCGCCCGTCGCGGTAGACGGCGCAGTCCACGACGGCGGTGGCGGCCGTGGGGTCGCGGGTGGCGTCGTAGTTGGCGTACGGGGAGGCGGTGTCGGTCTTGCGCAGCGGGTGCCGAAGGGAGGGGCGGACGGCGGCGCGCAGGTCACGGATCATCGACATGGGCATGCTCCTTCACGGAGAGGCCGTCGGCGAGCGTGGCGCAGCCCGGAATGGGGACGTGATGCTACGTCGTCCACAAAGCGGGCGGCACCGAAGGATCGCGATGACGGCGTTCGCTACAGACAGGCAAAGAGAGACGTGCTCTTCCGTCGTGCGAGATGCCGGAGAGGAGGGGCCCTGACGGGGCCCGCGTCACCGGAGGGAGGAACGCACCGGGCTGGGGTGCGGGGCGGAAGAGCGCTTGGTACTGCCCGATCGACTTCGATCCACCGCAGTCCCACCTCCTCCGGCCGGTCCCTCGTGAGGGATGACGTGTGACGAGCAGTCGGGAATCCCGACCAGTGGCCAAGACTATCAGCCGACAGAGGGTCAATCCCTTACTTTGCCCGTTCCATACGCGCTTTATGCTCGCCGCATGGGAGAAATTCTTGCGCTGGTCGAGGCCCGGCTCCGCACGGCTCTCGGCGACCCGGACGCGCGGGCCGCGGTCACCTTTCTCGGCACCGACCGCATCGAGGTCCTGCGCTTCGTCGACGCCGACGCGGGCCTGGTGCGCTACGCCACCCTCGGCATGTCCGCCCAGCCGATGGCCGACCCGACGGCCGTGCTCGCCGACCCGGTGAAGGGCCCGCGCGCCGAGCTGGTCCTCACGGTGCGCAACGGGCTCGCCGACACCGACAAGGTGCTGCGCCCGCTCGCGGTGCTGGCCGCCACCCCGCAGGTCGAGGGCGTGGTCGTGGCCCCCGGCGCCTCGCTCGACGTGGGGGAGCCGCTGTGGCCGGGCGCCCCGTTCGGCTCGGTGCTGGTCGCCGAGTCGGGCGGGCTCGTCGAGGACCTGGAGCTCGACGAGCCCCTGGACCCGGTGCGCTTCCTGCCGCTGCTGCCGATGACCTCCAACGAGGCGGCGTGGAAGCGGGTGCACGGGGCGCAGGCCCTGGAGGAGCGCTGGCTGGCGAACGGCACGGACCTGCGCGATCCGCTGCGCAGGTCGGTGACGCTGGACTGAGCCGGGGCGCGGGGGAACCGGGCCGGGGCGCGGTACGGGACCGCCCGGGAACGGGACCGCCCGGGTACGGCGGGACCGCCCGGGCGCGGACTCCGCGCGCGGTGCGGCGCCGTGACGTGCGGTGGCCGGATCTGCTCGGTCCGCGCTCGGGTCCGACCGAGGGTGAGCGTCCCGGGCCGGACGGGTGATCATCGGTGATCGTCCTTGACGCGGGGCTCCGGTGGTAGGACCGTTGAGCCCTATGAGGGGCGAACCCAGTTGCCCGAAGTGCGGTGGCCGGGTCAGGGCGCCCGGTCTCTTTGCCGACTCCTGGCAGTGCGACGTGCACGGCTCGGTGCACCCGCTGCAGCCCGTGATCCCGCCCAGCGTCGAGGCTCTCGGTGTCGTGGTGCACCGGGCCCACGTGCCGGTCTGGATGCCGTGGCCCCTGCCCGTCGGATGGCTCTTCACCGGCGTCGCGTACGCCGGTGACGACCGCAGCGGCGGACGCGCGACCGCCGTCGCCTGCTCCGGCCCCGGTCCGCTCGGCGGCATCGGGGAGCTGCTCCTCGTCGCCGAGGAGCTGGGGGTCGGACTCGGCGCGCGGTACGCGGGCATCGACGGACCCGATCCGGGACCCGGGATGGCGATCGACAAGCCGCCTCAGGTCAAGGTGCTCGCCGCCGGCCGGCCGACCCCGCTCTGGCACGTCACCGGCGCCCCGCAGGACCGCGCGGTCTTCGCGGGCGAGGCGCGCGGACTGTGGCTGTGGGCCATCGTGTGGCCCGAGCAGTCGGGGCTGCTGATGTACGACGAGCTGGTCCTGACCGACCTGCGGGACGCCGGCTCGGAGGTCGAGCTGCTGCCCTGCGGGGCGCTGACGCCGAGGCTGCTCACGTAAGGGGCGGGCGCTTTTCCGACTCCGTACGGAAGGGTTCGATTCGCCCGTTATCCTTGGGCGGTTGCCTCAGTCCGCCCCGAGCCCCTGGAGTCACGCGTCGTGCGCATCGATCTGCACACCCACTCCACGGCTTCGGACGGTACGGACACCCCGGCCGAGCTGGTGCGCAACGCTGCCGCCGCGGGGCTCGACGTGGTCGCGCTGACCGACCACGACACCACCCGCGGCTACGCGGAGGCCATCGCCGCGCTGCCCGAGGGGCTGACCCTGGTCACCGGAGCCGAGCTGTCCTGCCGGCTCGACGGCGTGAGCCTGCACATGCTGGCCTATCTCTTCGACCCCGAGGAGCCCGCCTTCGCCGCCGAGCGCGAGCTGGTGCGCGACGACCGGGTGCCGCGCGCCCGGGCGATGGTCGGCAAGCTGCGCGAGCTCGGCGTCCCGGTCACCTGGGAGCAGGTCGCCCGGATCGCCGGCGACGGCTCCGTGGGCCGCCCGCACGTCGCCGAGGCGCTGGTCGAGCTCGGGGTCGTGCCGGACGTCTCCTGCGCCTTCACGCTCGACTGGCTGGCCGACGGCGGCCGGGCCCACGTCGAGAAGCACGAGCTGGACCCGGTCGACGCGATCCGCCTGGTCAAGGCGGCCGGCGGCGTCACGGTCTTCGCCCACCCGCTCGCGGTCAAGCGCGGCGAGTGCGTGCCCGAGTCCGCGATCGCCCGGCTCGCCGAGGCCGGTCTCGACGGCATCGAGGTCGACCACATGGACCACGACCTGCCCACCCGGGCCCGGCTGCGCGGTCTGGCGGGCGAGCTCGGTCTGCTGGCCACCGGTTCCAGCGACTACCACGGCAGCCGCAAGACCTGCGGCCTCGGGGACTCCACGACGGACCCCGAGATCTACGGCGAGATCACTCGCCGGGCCACCGGCGCGTTCCCGGTCCCGGGCGCGGGCGGACCCGCCTAGTACCTCCCGGCCCCGGACTCCCCGGGCCCGGCTCCTTCCGACCCTTCCGGGTCCGGCCGTCCTCGGCCCGGCCCGCCCAGGGTCCGGTCCTCCCTCCTCGGGGCCCCGGCCCCCGCGGGGCATCCTCCTGCCCTCTCTCCGGAACCGCCGGTTCCGGATGTTCTGTACGCCCCTTTCCCGCAAGGCCCATCACCGTGTTCGACGTCGCCGTCTTCGGCTCGCTCTTCCTCACCCTTTTCGTGATCATGGATCCCCCCGGGATCACCCCGATCTTCCTCGCCCTCACCTCCGGCCGCCCCGCCAAGGTCCAGCGCCGCATGGCCTGGCAGGCCGTGGCCGTCGCCTTCGGCGTCATCACCGTCTTCGGCATCCTCGGCCAGCAGATCCTGGCCTACCTGCACGTCTCCGTCCCCGCGCTGATGATCGCGGGCGGACTGCTCCTGCTGCTGATCGCGCTCGACCTGCTCACCGGCAAGACCGACGAGCCCAAGCAGACCAAGGACGTCAACGTCGCCCTCGTACCGCTGGGCATGCCGCTGCTCGCCGGGCCCGGCGCCATCGTGTCGGTGATCCTCGCGGTGCAGCACGCCGACAGCGTGGCCTCCCAGGTCTCCGTCTGGACCGCCATCGCCGCGATGCACGTCGTGCTCTGGCTGACCATGCGCTACTCGCTGCTGATCATCCGGGTCATCAAGGACGGCGGCGTGGTCCTGGTGACCCGGCTCGCCGGCATGATGCTGTCGGCCATCGCCGTGCAGCAGATCATCAACGGCGTCACCCAGGTCGTCCAGGGCGCCTGACGCCCGGACCGGCGGGGCGCCCGACGGCCCCCGGACACCACTGCGCCCCCGTACGGATTCCGCTCTGCGGAGTCCATGCGGGGGCGCGGTGCGCTCTACGGGTTACGAGGCCGAGGTCTCGGCCGGGCGGATCCAGATGCGCTGACCGATTGCGGCGGCCTGCTGCACGATCCGGTTGACGGAGGCGGCGTCCACGACGGTCCGGTCGACGGGCGTACCGTCGATGTCGTCGAGTCGCAGGATTTCGAAGCGCATGGGCTTCTCCCTTCGTCTGAGGTGTTCCTCCTGGAGGAGAACTGTCTTACGTACCTGTACAACGACGTGCATCCTGCAAACATTCCCTACGCTAAGGAAATTTTTCGGATGACTAACTACGTGCCGGTGGGGAAGGCCGGGACGGACCGGACGGACGCGCTCGAAGCCCGTCTGGAGCGCACCAACGAACTCCTGCGGCGGATGCTGGTCGAGGTGGCGAAGACCCCCTCGACCCATGCCATCTTCGTCGACGCGGGTTACGTCTATGCGTCGGCCGGATTGCTGGTCGCGGGCACCGAGGACCGGCGCTCCTTCGACCTCGACGCCGAGGGCCTGATCGAGGCGTTCATCGACACCGCCCGCACGATCTTCGCGGACAGCAGGCTGCTGCGCGTCTACTGGTACGACGGTGCCCGGCGCCGCATCCACACCCCCGAGCAGCAGTCCATCGCCGAGCTCCCCGACGTCAAGGTCCGCCTCGGCAACCTCAACGCCAACAACCAGCAGAAGGGCGTCGACTCCCTCATCCGCTCCGACCTGGAGTCCCTCGCCCGCCACCGCGCCATCAGCGACGCCGCCCTCGTCGGCGGCGACGAGGACCTGGTCTCCGCCGTCGAGGCGGCCCAGGGCTACGGCGCCCGCGTCCACCTGTGGGGCATCGAGGCCGCCGAGGGCCGCAACCAGGCCGAGGCCCTGCTCTGGGAGGTCGACAGCCAGCGCACCTTCGAGCTCGACTTCTGCCGCCCCTACGTCACCCGCAAACCCGTCACCCTGTACGAGAACGAGGGCGAGCCGCCGCCCTCGCGCGACGAGGTGCGCTTCATCGGGGCCCAGATCGCCGCCACCTGGCTCGCCGAACGCGGCCGCGACCAGCTCGCCGAACTGCTCCCCGGGCGCCCCTACCTGCCGGGCTCCGTCGACCAGGAGCTCCTGGTCGAGGCGGAACGGTTGCTCAGCCGTTCGCTGCGGGGCCACGCGGCGCTGCGCCGCGCGCTGCGCGACGGCTTCTGGCAGCACCTGCAGACCCAGTACTGAGCTGCGCGGCCCGGTCCCAGAACGCCGTGAGCCGGTCCGCGAGCTCCCGCGGGTGCGACACGTTGGGGGAGTGGCCCGCGCCCGCCACCACCGTGTGGTGCGCGCCCGTGCGGGCCGCCGCGGCGGCCAGCTCCGGCACCGGCCAGACCGTCTCCTCGTCGCCGTACGCGAGGTGCAGCGGCAACGGCAGGGCCGCGAGCGCCGCCGTACCGTCCGGATCGCCGAGCAGCAGCCGCCCGGCGCCCGCCAGCTGGGCGATCCGGGTACGCATCCAGCGCCGGCGCAGGAAGCCCACGATCTCCGGCGGATCCGAGGCGCCCGGCTCCTCGCCCCGGCTGTCCAGCCAGCGCGTCGCCCGCCACACCCGCTCCTTCGACAGCAGCGCGAGCGCCGTGCGCAGCGCCCGGACCCGCACCCGCTGGGAGCGGGCGACCCGGCCAGGACCCGAGGACAGCAGGGTCAGCGAGCGGAACGCGTCCGGGGCGAGCTGCGCGGCCGCGCGGGCCACCAGGCCGCCGAACGAGTGGCCGAGCAGATGCACCGGCCCGTCGCCCAGCGCCGCCGCCTGCGCCACCGCGTCCAGCGCCAGCGCCTTCCGCCGGTACGCGGCCCGGCCGCGCGGACCCGGCGTCTCGTGCTGCCCGCGCCCGTCGACGGCCACCGCGCGGTAACCGGCCTCGCTCAGCGGGCCGAGCAGGGCCAGGAAGTCCTCCTTGCTGCCGGTGTAGCCCGGCAGCAGCAGCGCGGTGCCGCGCGGCGCGCCCTCGGGGGCCGTGTCGAGGACGGCGAAGGAGCCGCGCGCGGTCAGCAGGCGGTAGGCACGGGTGCGGGGCGGCAGCGCCAGGGACCGGGGCTTGCTCATACAGGGACTGTAACCGGAGCCGAACGCACCGCGGCCCGGCCCCTCGACGAGGGACCGGGCCGCGGTGACGGCTGCGCGCTTACGCCTCCGGCTCGGCGACGGCCTTCTTGGCGGCGCGCTTGCGCGGCGCCTTCGGGGCCTCGGCGGTCTCGGCCGGAGCCTCGGCCGCCTTCTTCGTCGTACGCCGACGGGTGGGCGCCTTCGGCTCCGAGGCGTCCGGCGCCACGGCGGCGACGGCCTTCTTGGCGGCCCGCTTGCGCGGGGCCTTCGGGGCCTCGACCGCGGGGGTCTCGACGGCCGGGGTCTCGACGACGGCCACCGGCTCGG
>NZ_JBFBNW010000016.1:99742-255308 GCF_040683955.1 Streptomyces sp. NPDC093111
CGACGGCCTTCTTGGCGGCCCGCTTGCGCGGGGCCTTCGGGGCCTCGACCGCGGGGGTCTCGACGGCCGGGGTCTCGACGACGGCCACCGGCTCGACGGCCTTCTTGGCGGCCCGCTTGCGCGGGGCCTTCGGGGCCTCGACCGCGGGGGTCTCGACGGCCGGGGTCTCGACGACGGCCACCGGCTCGGCGACCTTCTTGGCGGCCCGCTTGCGCGGCGCCTTCGGGGCCTCGGCGGTCTCCGCGGTCTCGGTCGCCGCCACGGCGACGGCCTTCTTGGCGGCCCGCTTGCGCGGGGCCTTCGGCGCCTCGGCCGCGGGGGCCGGGGTCTCGACGGCGGGGGCCTCGACGACCGGGGTCTCGACGACCGGGGCCTTCGGGGCCTCGATCACCGTGACGGCCTCGACCGTCGCGGTGGACGTGACCGGGCTGGTCGCCTTACGGGTCGCCCGACGACGCGGCCGGGGAGCCGCCTCCTCGACCGGCGCGGGCGCCACGGAAGCCTCCGGGGCCGCGGGGGCCTCGGCGACCACCGCGCCCGGGCTGGTGGCCGGCCGGGTGGCACGGCGCCGGGCCCGGGGAGCCGGGGACGTCTGGGCCGGCACGGAAGCCTCCGCCACCGGGGCGGCGACGACCGGCTCGGCGGCCTGGGCCGCGGCAGCGGCGACGACGGGCTCGGCGGCCTGCGCCGGGACCGGGGTCGGGGCCGAGGCGGTGGCCTTGCGGGTCACCCGACGCCGGGGCGCCTTGGACTCGTCGGCGGCCGGGGCGGCCGGGGCCTTGGGGGCCTCGACCGGCTGGGCCGTCTGGGCCGGGACGGTGGCGGTACGGCGGTCGGCGGCGAGCGCCGCGGCGGCCGTCTCGACCGTCTGGAAGGTCACCGTGTCCTCGGCCGGACGCGGCCGGGTACGACGCCGACGCGGCGCCGGGGCCTGAGCCTCGACCGGGGCGGCGGCGACGGGAGCGCTGCTCTCGGCACGCCCGCCACGCCCCCGGCGCCGACGCGGCCTCGCCTCGGCCGGAGCCTCGGCGGACCGGAACTCGGCGACCGGAGCGGACGCGGCCGGGGCCTTGGCGACGGGAGCCTCGGCCGTGCGGGCCTTGGCGGCCGGGGCCTCGGCGGCGCGGGGCGCGGCGGCCGGAGCCTCCGTGACCGGGGCCTCGACCGTGCGGGTCTCGGCGGCGCGCGGCTCGGCCTTCGGCGCGACGGCCTCCGCCACCGGGGCGGCGGCGGCCGGCTCGGCGGCCGGGGCCTGGGTCACGCCGGCGACCGGCACGCCCGTCTGGCCCGTGGCGCGGGTGCGACGGCGGCGGCGCGGGGTGCGCGGCGTGGTCGCCTCGGCGGGAGCGGCGGCCTCGGCGGCCGTGCCGGACCCGGCCGGCGTCGCCGCCGGCGTCTCCACCGCGGTACCGGCCTCGGGACCGGACTCGGAGCCGCCACGGGTGCGGCGCCGCTGGCGCGGGGTCCGGGCGCGCTCGGGGCGCTCCTCGACCTTCTCCTGCTTGTCGTTGCGCGGGCCGCGGGCCCGACGGCCGCCCGGCTCGCCCAGGTCCTCCAGCACCTCGGCGCCGAGACCGGCGCGGGTCCGCTCGGCGCGCGGCAGGATGCCCTTGGTGCCCTCGGGGATGTCCAGCTCGGCGTAGAGGTGCGGGGAGCTGGAGTAGGTCTCGACCGGGTCGTTGAAGTCCAGTTCGAGCGCCTTGTTGATCAGCTGCCAGCGCGGGATGTCGTCCCAGTCGACCAGCGTGATCGCCGTACCGCTCGCGCCCGCGCGGCCGGTGCGGCCGATGCGGTGCAGGTAGGTCTTCTCGTCCTCGGGGGACTGGTAGTTGATGACGTGCGTGACGCCCTCGACGTCGATGCCGCGGGCGGCCACGTCGGTGGCGACGAGCACGTCGACCTTGCCGTTGCGGAAGGCGCGCAGCGCCTGCTCGCGGGCGCCCTGGCCGAGGTCGCCGTGGACCGCGCCGGAGGCGAAGCCGCGACGCTCCAGCTGCTCGGCGATGTCGGCCGCCGTGCGCTTCGTACGGCAGAAGATCATCGCGAGTCCGCGGCCACGGGCCTGCAGGATGCGCGAGACCATCTCGGGCTTGTCCATGGAGTGCGCGCGGTAGACGCGCTGCGTGATGTTCTTGTGGGTCGCGCCCTGGTCGTCCGGCTCGGTGGCGCGGATGTGCGTGGGCCTCGCCATGTAGCGGCGGGCCAGGCCGATGACGGCGCCCGGCATGGTCGCCGAGAACAGCATGGTCTGGCGCTTCGCCGGAAGCATGTTGATGATCTTCTCGACGTCGGGCAGGAAGCCCAGGTCGAGCATCTCGTCCGCCTCGTCCAGGACCAGGGCCCTGACGTGGGAGAGGTCGAGCTTGCGCTGGCCGGCCAGGTCGAGCAGGCGGCCGGGGGTGCCGACGATGACGTCGACGCCCTTCTTCAGCGCCTCGACCTGCGGCTCGTACGCACGGCCGCCGTAGATGGCGAGGACGCGCACGTTGCGCACCTTGCCGGCGGTCAGCAGGTCGTTGGTGACCTGCTGGCACAGCTCACGGGTGGGGACGACGACGAGCGCCTGCGGGGCCTCGGTCAGCTGCTCGGGCGTCGCCCGGCCGGCCTCGACGTCCGCGGGGACCGTCACGCGCTCCAGGATGGGGAGGCCGAAACCGAGGGTCTTGCCCGTGCCGGTCTTGGCCTGGCCGATGACGTCGGTGCCCGAGAGGGCGACCGGGAGGGTCATCTCCTGGATGGGGAAGGGGGAAACGATGCCGACGGCTTCCAGGGCCTCGGCCGTCTCGGGAAGAATCCCGAGGTCTCGGAACGTAGTCAGGGAACTGCCTCTTCTGTGAGACGCGGCGCGAGGCGAACGCTGGGGGTCGTACCGTGCCGGATCACTTCCGGTCAGGCCTTGAAGGCCGTGACCGGGTGGCGCGGGACCACTGCCGTCGCTCGAGCGTCGTGCCGCTGAGGGACCCCTCGGCGGGTGCGCCGGAAGGGTTGTCGGGCCGGAGCCGATCGGGCCACCGACCGGGCATCCTCATTCATGAGTCGGCCCACCGGGTACGTCCGAACGTGCGAAAGCATGTCCGCATACTCAGCAGGCGCATTACCACTGTACCCCGGAATCGCGCATGTGTGTTGGGAGAATTCGAGACGAGGCCACGGTCACAGTCACTGACCAGCGCCCGGGCGGGGTGCGGGAGCGGGCTATTGTGCGCTCCATGGAGACGCCCGACAACGCCACACCCACCGGTATCGCCGCCCAGGACTGGGCCACGGCCTCCGCCGTGCCGCAGTACCGCGCCGCCGTGATCGACCTGCTCGGCGCCCTCGCCTACGGCGAGCTGGCCGCCTTCGAGCGGCTCGCCGAGGACGCCAAGCTGGCGCCGACCCTCGGGGACAAGGCGGAGCTGGCGAAGATGGCCTCCGCCGAGTTCCACCACTTCGAGCGGCTGCGCGACCGGCTCGCCGCCGTGGACGCCGAGCCGACCACGGCGATGGAGCCGTTCGCCAAGGCACTGGACGACTTCCACCGGCTGACCGCCCCGTCGGACTGGCTGGAGGGCCTGGTCAAGGCCTACGTGGGCGACTCGATCGCGAGCGACTTCTACCGCGAGGTCGCGGCCCGCCTCGACTCCGACACCCGCGGCCTGGTGCTGTCCGTGCTCGACGACACCGGGCACGGCAACTTCGCCGTGGAGAAGGTCCGCGCCGCGATCGACGCCGACCCCCGTGTCGGCGGCCGGCTCGCGCTGTGGGCCCGCCGGCTGATGGGCGAGGCGCTCTCGCAGGCCCAGCGTGTGGTGGCCGAGCGCGACGCGCTGTCGACGATGCTGGTCGGCGGCGTGGAGGGGATGGCCGCGGGCTTCGACCTGGCCGAGGTCGGCCGGATGTTCTCCCGGATCACCGAGGCGCACACCAAGCGGATGGCCGCGCTGGGCCTGGCGGCCTGACGCCTCGCGGGTCGTGACCGGGGCCGGCGGGCGTCCCGGTCAGCCCGCCGCGGCTGATCGGCGCAGGCGCCGTGAGGCCGGGCGGACGAGCAGCGAGAGCAGCACCGCCGCCACCGCGACCGCGCCGGTCAGGGTGGCGAGGAAGTGGCCGGGGCCCAGGGCCCCGTGGGTCACCAGGGCGCCGAAGACCGCGCCGAGCGAGCCCGTGACGAGGACGGTGCCCCGTGCGGGGAGGCGGTCGGGCAGCCGGAGCACGGCGGCCCAGGCCAGGGCGAAGCCGAGCAGGGCGGAGCCGAGAGCTTCCAGGAACACGGCGGATCACCTCGCGTGCGGGGCGGGGCGGGCAGTTCGGTCACAGCCGTCCTACCCGGCGGGGCCGGAACACAATCCTCCCCGTACCCCCTGACGTGGGCATACGAAAGGCCCGGTGGATCCTGTCCACCGGGCCTTCCGCCGTTCTCGTCGCTCAGAGCGCGCCGAAGCCCACCCGGCGGACCTCGGGCTCACCGAGCTCGACGTACGCGATCTTGTCGGCCGGAACGAGGACCTTGCGGCCCTTCTCGTCCGTCAGGCTGAGCAGCGGCGTCTTGCCGGCCAGCGCGTCGGCCACCGCGCTCTCGACGTCCTCGGCGGACTGCCCGCTCTCCAGAACGATCTCCCGGGGTGCGTACTGCACGCCGATCTTGACCTCCACGGCTATGTCCCTCCGAACGGTCGGCTGTGCGCGGGATACCGCGCCGTACGCTGCACACATTAGCCCGGTGAGGCGACGCGTACGGCGCAGCCGCCGCACGCCAGGAGCGAACAGACGGCGCGTCGCGGGCGGATCGGGGTCAGTGCCCCTCGGCGCTCAGCTGTCCGTCCACCGGGTGCAGCGGGAAGCCCGCGATGCCGCGCCAGGCGAGCGAGGTCAGCAGCGCCACGGCCTTGTCGCGGGGGACCGGGGACTCGCTGGAGAGCCAGTAGCGGGCGACGACCTGGGAGACGCCGCCGAGGCCGACGGCGAGCAGCATCGACTCGTCCTTGGCCAGGCCGGTGTCCTCGGCGATGACCTCGGAGATCGCCTCGGCGCACTGGAGGCTCACCCGGTCGACGCGCTCGCGCACGGCCGGCTCGTTGGTGAGGTCGGACTCGAAGACCAGCCGGAAGGCGCCGCCCTCGTCCTGCACGTACGCGAAGTAGGCGTCCATGGTGGCGGCCACCCGCAGCTTGTTGTCCGAGGTGGACGCCAGGGCGGTGCGGACCGACACGAGCAGCGCCTCGCAGTGCTGGTCGAGCAGGGCGAGGTAGAGCTCCAGCTTGCCCGGGAAGTGCTGGTAAAGGACCGGCTTGCTGACGCCGGCCCGCTCGGCGATGTCGTCCATGGCGGCCGAGTGGTACCCCTGGGCGACGAACACCTCCTGGGCCGCGCCGAGGAGCTGGTTGCGTCGGGCACGGCGCGGCAGGCGCGTGCCCCGAGGGCGTGCTGCCTCTGTCTGCTCGATGGCGCTCACGCCGCCTCCAAATATCGATCCATGCGCGCATTGGCGTCGCGCCGCCATCGTACTTTTGGGTAACCCGGCTGTGTGTGGTGCGAACGCAGAATTTCACGGACCGGACGCCCAGGGCGAGAGTGGATTCACGATCGAGGGGAACGGGACGCCGGGAGCCGGCCCGCCGACCCGCCTCCTCACGCGCCTCGACGGGCGACGCGCGGCGCACCGCGCCGTCGCCGCGGTCAGCGGTAGTCGTCCTCGTCGAGGGCCACCACCCGGGTCTG
The DNA here is from genome assembly GCF_040683955.1 of Streptomyces sp. NPDC093111. NCBI lineage: Bacteria > Bacillati > Actinomycetota > Actinomycetes > Kitasatosporales > Streptomycetaceae > Streptomyces > Streptomyces sp. NPDC093111. Next base: position 105,443 of record NZ_JBFBNW010000016.1, read on the forward strand.
CTCCACGGCGTCCGCGTCGTCGGCCGACTCGTGCGCGAGCCGGGGGAGCGGCTCGTCCTCGCGCTGCTGCAGCTCGGCGTGCTGCTCGGCCGCGTCGGCCTCCGGGATCTCCTCGTCGAGCACGACGTCCTCCAGCTCGGCGAACGTGTCCGGCTCGGTCGGGTCGGCAGTCATGCGGTTCCTTCCGGCGCTGACGGGGGTCCGCGGGTCCTGGCGGGTCCTGCCTGATGACCCTCTTCTTCGAGCGTAGGAGCTCCTCGGGCCCGCCGCACCCGATCCTGTGACGCCACCCACACGCGCCCGGGCGTGATCGTCTCGTAATATCGCTGCCATGTCCTCGACCGAGCTGCCGGAAACCCGGACCGCCGCATCGCCCGCGACCCGGTCGCGCACCGTCCGGGTCGCCGACGGCGAGGAGCTGCGCTCCGTCGCGCTGCCCGGCCTCACGCTGACCGTCCGCGCCCGGCCCGGCACGACGCCCGGTCTGCCGCCCGCGCTGTACGTGCACGGCCTCGGCGGCTCCTCGCAGAACTGGTCGGCCCTGATGCCGCTGCTCGCCGACCTCGTCGACGGCGAGGCGCTCGACCTGCCCGGCTTCGGCGACTCGCCGCCGCCGGACGACGGCGACTACTCCGTGACGGGGCACGCCAGGGCCGTCATCCGCTACCTGGACGCCGCCGGCCGCGGCCCCGTGCACCTGGTCGGCAACTCGCTGGGCGGCGCGGTCGCCACCCGGGTCGCCGCCGTCCGGCCGGACCTGGTCCGCACCCTGACACTGGTCTCCCCGGCGCTGCCCGAGCTGCGCGCCCAGAAGACCGCCTGGCCGACCGTGCTGCTCGCGGTGCCCGGCGTCGCCCCGCTGTTCGCCCGGCTCACCGAGGGGTGGACGGCGGAGCAGCGGGTCCGCGGGGTGCTGTCGCTCTGTTACGGGGACCCCGGCCAGGTCACCGACGAGGGCTTCCGGCACGCCGTCGAGGAGATGGAGCGGCGCCTGGAGCTGCCGTACTTCTGGGACGCGATGGCCCGTTCCTCGCGCGGCATCGTCGACGCCTACACGCTGGGCGGCCAGCACGGTCTGTGGCGGCAGGCGGAGCGGGTGCTCGCGCCGACGCTGCTCGTGTACGGCGGGCGCGACCAGCTCGTGTCGTACCGGATGGCGCGCAAGGCCGCCGCGGCGTTCCGCGGCTCGCGGCTGCTCACGCTCCCGGAGGCCGGGCACGTGGCGATGATGGAGTATCCGGAGACGGTCGCCACCGCCGTGCGGGAGCTGATCACCGATGCCGGCGAAGCGGCGTCGGCCGAGGGCGGGAGCTGAACCGGACCGTGGGACGACATAGTCGCAAGGGGCCCGCCGCGCCGGTGACCGACACCGGGCAGCGGGAGACGACGGGGCCGGGGCCGGGGACGGGGCGACGCAGGCGGGGCGCGGGGCAGCAGCCCGGACACCCGGGCGCGTACGACACGCCGACGCACGGCACCCCCCGCCACCAGGGCCCGTACGACCCGGCCGCCGACCCCTTCGTACGCGGCGGGCACCCGGTCCACGACGAGCGGGCCGCGCCGCCCGCCCGCTATCCGTACCCGCCCGCGGCGCCCGCCGCGCCCGCGGCCCCCTTCATCCCCGCGCCGCGCCGTGAGACGCCTCCCGCCCGGGAGGCGCAGGTCGCGCCGGCCGGGCCCGTCGCGCGGACCCGCGCACGGCAGGCGGTCCGGGCCGGCGGGCTCGGCCGCACCCTCACCGGCATCGCCGCGGCGGCCATCACCACGGTCCTCGCGATCGTCGTCGCCGGCCAGGTCGCCGAGGGCGAGAAGGACGGGACGCCGCAGTCCCGTTCGGCCGACGGCTCCGCGGACCGGGCCGACGCCGCGCACCAGGCGTCCCGCTCCGACGCCCGGGACGCGCCGGCCCGGGACGACACGCCGGCGAAGCCGGTGCCGGCCGCGCCGCCCACGTACGAGCAGCTGATGGCCCGGCAGTTCCCGATCGACCCGAAGCTGAAGGGCTCGGCGGAGTTCGCGCCCGTCCCCGGCTTCGACAAGGCGCCGGGCAAGGGCCGCAAGATCCGCTACCGGGTCGACGTCGAGAAGGGCCTCGGCCTCGACGGGGCGCTCTTCGCGCAGGCCGTGCAGAAGACCCTCAACGACCGGCGCAGCTGGGCCGGTGACGGCGAGATGACCTTCGAGCGGATCTCCACCGGGGAGCCGGAGTTCGTCGTCACCCTGGCCAGCCCGGGGACCACCGGCGAGTGGTGCAAGAAGTCCGGCCTGGACACCACCGTCGACAACGTGTCCTGCGACTCCGCCTCCACCCAGCGCGTGATGATCAACGCCTTCCGCTGGGCGCAGGGGTCGGTGACCTTCGGCCCGAAGGCGATGCACGCCTACCGGCAGATGCTCATCAACCACGAGGTCGGGCACCGCCTCGGGCACGGGCATGTGAGCTGCGGCACGCGGGGCGCGCTCGCCCCGGTGATGCAGCAGCAGACGAAGTCCCTGGACATCGACGGCATCAAGTGCCGGCCCAACCCGTGGGTCCACCCGGGGAGTTGACGGAAGGCCGGGCCGGCCGAAGCGCCGACTGTCCGACATGTGGGACAGCTGTCTCATAAACGCCCGGATGCGCGTTGACATCGTTCTGGCGTTCGTCCATATTTCTCGGCATGTCGCCCCGCCACGCCGTTTCCGATCGCGCCGCCCTTGAGCTGGCGCTCTTCGGCGTGACCGGACACGCGGTCGCCGACATCCTCTGTCGCTGACGCAGCCCGCGCGCTCGTCGGCCTTCTCGCATCGCCGCCCCCTCTTTTCGCGCCCGGGCCGTTCCCCGACCCGCAGGCGCGTGTTCCCCCTTCCCGAGCGTTCTCGGCGACGGCTGTGCCGTGCCTGCGGAAATCCCTTGCCGTTTCCGGCAGTTCACCGCAGTTCACTCCGAGAGGCTCCCTTCCCATGCGTCAACCGTCCGTCATCTCGCGCCGCGCGGCAGCGGCCGCCGTCAGTCTCGTCCTGGCCTCGGGCGCCGTCGCCTGCGCCGGACCTCAGGACACCGGTGGAAAGGGCGCCTCCGGCACGACCGAGGGCGGCCCGCGCAAGGGCGGCACCCTCACCGTCCTGAACGTTGAGGCGCAGGAGGACTTCGACCCGGCCCGCCTCTACACCTCCGGCGGCGGCAACGTCCCCTCGCTCGTCTTCCGCACCCTCACCACCCGCAACCGCGAGGCGGGCGCCGCCGGCACCGAGGTCGTCCCCGACCTCGCCACCGACACCGGCCGCCCCAACAAGGACGCCACCGAGTGGACGTACACCCTCAAGGACGGGCTGAAGTTCGAGGACGGCACGCCCATCACCAGCGCCGACATCAAGTACGGCATCGAGCGCTCCTTCGCGGCCGAGCTCTCCGGCGGCGCCCCCTACCTGCGTGACTGGCTCGTCGGCGGCGACACCTACCAGGGCCCCTACAAGGACAAGAAGGGCCTCGTGTCGATCGTCACCCCCGACGCGAGGACCATCGTCTTCAAGCTGAAGAAGCCCGAGGGCGAGTTCCCCTTCGTCGCCACCCAGACCCAGTTCGCCCCCGTCCCGAAGGCCAAGGACACCGGCGCCGCCTACGAGCAGCACCCCGTCTCCTCCGGCCCGTACAAGGTCGTGAAGAACGAGAACGACGGCCAGCGCCTCGTCCTCGACCGCAACCCGCACTGGGATCCGAAGACGGACGCCGAGCGCAAGGCCTACCCCGACACGATCGACGTCAAGTCGGGCCTGGACGAGGCCGTCATCAACCAGCGGCTCTCCACCTCCGCGGGCGCCGACGCCGCCGCCGTCACCACCGACACCAACCTCGGCCCGGCCGAGCTCGCCCAGGTCGGCTCCGACAAGGCGCTCGCGGCCCGCGTCGGCACCGGCCACTTCGGCTACACCAACTACCTCGCCTTCAACCCGAAGGTGAAGCCCTTCGACAACCCGAAGGTGCGCCAGGCGATCTCCTACGCCATCAACCGCACCAGCGTCGTCAACGCGGCCGGCGGCTCCGCCCTCGCCGAGGCGGCCACCACCTTCCTGCCCGAGCAGAAGTCCTTCGGCTACACGCCGTACGACCACTTCCCGGCCGGCAAGACCGGCGACCCGGAGAAGGCCAAGCAGGTCCTCAAGGAGGCCGGCTACCCGAACGGCCTGACCGTCACCCTGCTGCACTCCACCGCGCAGAACCGCGCCACCAGCCCCGAGGTCGCCACCGCCGTCCAGGAGGCCCTCGCCAAGGCCGGCATCACCGTCAAGCTGGACGGCCAGGAGCCCAACTCCTTCAACGAGAAGCGCTGGAGCGTCAAGAACGCCCCCGGCTTCTTCCTCTCCCGCTGGGGTGCCGACTGGCCGGCCGGCGGCCCGTTCCTCGCGCCGATCTTCGACGGCCGCCAGATCGTCACCAACGGCTCCAACTACAACCACGCGCAGCTGAACGACCCGGCGGTCAACCAGGAGATCGACGAGATCAACAAGCTGACCGACCTCAAGGCCGCCGCCGCCCGCTGGGGCGCCCTGGACAAGAAGATCGGCGAGCAGGCGCTCGACGTGCCGCTCTTCCACCCCGTCTACAAGCGCCTGGTCGGCAAGGACATCAAGAACGTCGTCATCAGCGACTGGACCGGCGTCCTCGACATCTCGCAGGTCGCGGTCAAGTGACCTCGCTCCGCTCCCCGTCCGACGTGTCGGCGCCCGCGGCGGTCACCCCCGCCACGGGCGCCGCCCGGCAGCTGTGGCGGCGGCTCCGCACCCGGCCCTCCGCCGTCGCGGCCGCCGCCGTGCTCGCCCTGCTCGTCCTGCTGGCCCTCGCCGCCCCGCTGCTCGCGGCCCTCGCGGGCCAGGACCCCCACACGTACCACGACGACCTCGTGGACTCCGCCCGCGGCGGCGTCCCGTACGGCTCCTTCGGCGGGATCAGCGCCGACCACTGGCTCGGCGTCGAACCCGGCACCGGCCGCGACCTGTTCGTCCGGCTCCTGTACGGCGCCCGGATCTCCCTGCTCGTCGCCGTCGGCGCCACCGCCGTGCAGATCCTCATCGGACTGCTCATCGGCCTCGCCGCCGGACTCGGCAGCCGCTGGGTCGACGCCGTCCTGAGCCGGATCACCGACGTGTTCGTCGCCCTGCCGTTCCTCGTCCTCGCGATCGCGCTCACCGCGGTCGTGCCGCGCGACTTCCCGCGCCCGCTGCTGCTGATCCTGGTCATCGGCCTGCTCGGCTGGGCCGGCACCTCCCGGATCGTGCGCGCCCAGACCCTCACCCTCAAGAGCCTCGACTTCGTCGCCGCCTCCCGGCTGGCCGGCTCGGGGCGCGGGCGGACCGCCCGGCGCGAACTGATCCCCTCGCTGGCCGCGCCCGTCATCACCTACGCCGCGATCCTCGTCCCCACCAACATCGTCGTCGAGGCATCGCTCTCCTTCCTCGGCGTGGGCGTCACCCCGCCCACCCCGTCCTGGGGGCAGATGCTGTCCACCGCGCAGACCTGGTTCCGCGCCGACCCGGCGTACGTCCTGCTGCCCGCCGGACTGCTCTTCGTGACCGTGCTCGCCTTCACCGTGCTCGGCGACGCCGTCCGGACGGCCCTGGACCCGCGCGAGGCCGGCCGCCTCGCCGTGGGCACCGCCCGCGCCCAGCGGGCCCGCAAGGAGAAGACCTCATGACCCGCTACCTCCTGAAGCGGCTCGCGGGCGCCGCCCTCGTCCTGCTCGTGCTGTCGGTCCTCGTCTACGGGCTGTTCTACCTGCTGCCCGGCGACCCGGCCCGGCTCGCCTGCGGCGAACGCTGCAACCCGCAGCAGATCGCCCAGGTCCGCGAACAGCTCGGCCTGAACGACGGCGTCCTCGTGCAGTACCTGCACTTCCTCCAGGGCGTCGTGACCGGCCGCGACTACTCCACCGGCACCGCGCTCACCCACTGCGACGCGCCCTGCCTCGGCCTCTCGTACCAGAACGACCAGCAGGTCACCCAGCTCATCCTGGAGCGACTGCCCGCCACCGCCTCCCTCGCGCTCGGCGCCATGGTCATCTGGCTCGTCGTCGGCGTCGGCACCGGTCTGCTCTCCGCGCTGCGCCGCGGCGGACTCACCGAACGCACCCTGACCGTGGTCACCCTCGCCGGCACCGGCACGCCCGTCTTCATCCTGGGCCTGCTCCTGCTCATGGTGGTCTGCGCCTACCTCCAGTGGCTGCCCTTCCCGACCTACGTGCCGCTCGGCGAGGACCCCGAGCAGTGGGCCTGGAACATGCTGCTGCCCTGGCTCACCCTCGGCTTCTTCGAGTCCGCGAAGTACGCCCGGATGACCCGCAGTTCCACCCTGGAGACCCTCGCCGAGGACCACATCCGCACCTTCCGCGCGTACGGCGTGGGGGAGCGGGCCGTCGTCACCCGGCACGCCCTGCGCGGAGCCGTACCGCCGGTGATCGCGCTCAGCGCGCTCGACCTCGGCACGATGTTCGGCGGAGCCGTGCTCACCGAGTCGCTGTTCGGCATCCCCGGTCTCGGCAAGACCCTCATCGACTCCGTCCGGCACATCGACCTGCCGGTGGTCGTGGGCGTCGTGCTCCTCATGGGGGTCGCCGTGGTCGTCGCGAACGTCGTCGCCGACCTCCTCTACGCGCTCGCCGACCGAAGGGTGGCCCTGACATGAGCGTCCCCGACCCGCAGCTCCCCGACACCGGCGCCCCGCTGGTCACCGTCGACGGCCTCACCGTCGAGTTCGAGGGCGGCGTACGCGCCGTGGACGAGCTGTCGTTCACCCTGGACGCCGGCCGCGCGCTCGCCCTCGTCGGCGAGTCCGGCAGCGGCAAGTCCACCGTGGCCGGCGCCCTCCTCGGCCTGCACCACGGCACGGGCGCCCGCGTCGGCGGCACGGTCACCGTCGGCGGCATCGACGTCGACACCGCCGGACCGGCCGAACTGCGCCGGCTGCGCGGCGGCGTGGCCGCCATGGTCTTCCAGGACCCGCTCTCCGCGCTCGACCCGTACTACGCCATCGGCGACCAGATCGCCGAGGTGTACCGGATCCACCACCAGGGCTCCCGGAAGGCCGCCCGCGCCCGCGCGGTGGAGGTGCTCGACCGGGTCGGCATCCCCGACGCCACCCGCCGCGCCCGCTCCCGCCCGCACGAGTTCAGCGGCGGCATGCGCCAGCGCGCCCTCATCGCGATGGCCCTCGCCTGCGCGCCCCGCCTCCTCGTCGCCGACGAACCCACCACCGCACTCGACGTCACCGTCCAGGCCCAGATCCTCGACCTGCTCCACGAGCTGCGCCGCGAGACCGGCACCGGCCTGCTGCTCGTCACCCACGACGTGGGCGTGGCCGCCGAGAGCGTGGACGAGGTCCTGGTCATGCGCGGCGGACGCGAGGTCGAACGCGGGCCGGTGGCCCGGGTGCTCGGCGCTCCCGAGCGGCCCTACACCCGCGAACTCCTCGCCGCCGTGCCCCGCCTCGACGGGCCGGCCCGACGCCCGGCCACCGTCCCCGCACCCGCCGCACCCGCGGCACCCACGGCACCCGCCGAACCCGCCGCCCCGGCCCGTCCGGCGCCGGGCGAGGTGCTGCTCGAAGCCGTCGACCTGCGCCGGGAGTTCGGGCGCGGAAAGGACCGGTTCACCGCCGTCGACGGCGTGTCGCTGACCGTGCGCGCCGGGGAGACGCTGGGCGTCGTCGGCGAGTCCGGCAGCGGCAAGACCACCCTGGGCCGGATGCTGGTGCGGCTCCTCGACCCGACGTCCGGCGGACTCCGTTACGGGGGTACGGAGATCGGCGGCCTGTCCGAGAAGGAGCTGCGCCCGCACCGGCGGGAACTCCAGATGGTGTTCCAGGACCCCGTCTCCTCGCTCAACCCGCGCCGCTCGGTGGGCGAGTCCGTCGCCGACCCGCTGCGGGTGGCGGGCGGCCTGTCCGACGCGCGGATCCGGGACCGGGTGCGCGGACTCCTCGACCGGGTGGGGCTCGACCCCGACCGCTACGACGCCTACCCGCACGAGTTCAGCGGCGGCCAGCGCCAGCGCGTCGGCATCGCCCGCGCGCTCGCCGCCGAACCCCGCCTGATCGTCTGCGACGAGCCCGTCTCGGCCCTCGACGTCACCACCCAGGCCCAGGTCACGGCGCTGCTCGCGGACCTCCAGGCCGAACTCGGCCTGGCGCTCGTCTTCATCGCCCACGACCTGTCCGTGGTCCGGCAGGTCAGCGACCGGGTGGCCGTCATGCGCGCCGGCCGGATCGTCGAACAGGGCACCGTCGACGCGGTGTACGGCAGCCCCGAGGACCCGTACACCCGGCGCCTCCTGGCGGCCGTCCCCTCGCTCGACCCGGTGCTCGCGGCGGACCGCCGGGAGCGGCGCCGGACCCTCGGCAAGGAGCTGGCCGCAGCCTGACCGAGAGTGACCGACACATCCCGTAGCGCCACGGAACGCTACCGGGGTGGGAAAGTTACGTGCATTCACCCCTTCCGGTGGCGCGACGGACAACCGTCCATCGCGCCACCGGCATATCCGCTTACGTTCTTCCCGCTGCGGGTCACCGGACCGAGAGGTGACCGCCGTCACGGGAGAACGGGGGTGTGCACATGCGGATCGGACTGCTCACGGAAGGTGGCTATCCGTACGCCACGGGTGAGTCCGGACTCTGGTGCGACCGGCTCGTGCGCGGCCTCGCCCCGCACGAGTTCGACGTCTACGCCCTCAGTCACGACGCCCGCCACGAGGCCGCCGGCCGGCTGCCCCTCCCGCCCAACGTCCGCGAGGTGCGCATCGCCTCGCTCTGGGCCCCCGAGGACGACGGACGGAGCCACGGCCGCCGCGAACGCCGCCGCTTCGAGGCCGCCTTCCGCGAACTCGCCGCCGGGCTCTGCGCCGACCGGCCGCTCGCGGCGGACGACGCTGCCGGAGCCGGAGCCGGAGCCGGAGCCGGAGCCGGAGCCGGAGCCGGGGCCGGAGCCGGGGCCGGTGCCTCCGACCGGGGGCCCCGGACCGCCGGGGCCGGCGAGAGACCCGGGCGCGGCCCCGTCGCCGGGGAGCCCTGGGGCGGCCGGGCCGACGGCGCCGCCGCCGCGGACGCCCCCGAGCGGTTCGCCGCCGGGCTCTACGGGCTCGCCGAACTCGCCCGCTCCCACGGCGGACTGCGCGCCGCGCTCCGCTCCGAGACCGCCGTGCGCGTCCTGGAGTCCGCGGGCCGGGCCCCCGGAGCGCGCCGCGGCCTGGCCGCCGCCACCGTCCCCGACCACCTCGCCTTCCTCGACCGGCTGGAGCGCGCCCTGCGCCCGCTCTCCCTCGACTGGTACGACGAGGAGGGCGCGGGCCTCGGCCGGGCCGACCTCTGCCACGCCGCCTCCGCCGGGGCCGCGGCGCTCCCCGGCCTCCTGGCCAAACGCTTCTTCGGCACCCCGCTGCTCGTCACCGAGTACGGCGTCCAGCTGCGCGCCCACTACCTCGCCGCCGCCGACGCCCCGCTCGCCACCCCGGTCCGCGCCCTCCTCGCCGCCTTCCACGGCCGGCTCGCCGGCGAGGTCTACCGCCAGGCCGCCCTCCTCACCCCCGGCAACGCCCACGCCCGCCGCTGGCAGGAACGGTGCGGCGCCGACCGGGCCAAGCTGCGCACCGTCCACCCCGGCATGGCCGCCGAACGCTTCGCCGAGGCCGGCGAGGACGAGGAGAGCGGCGACCCGGCGACCCTCTCCTGGATCGGCCGCGTCGAGCCCGCCAAGGACCTCATCGCCCTGCTGCACGCCTTCGCCGACGTCCGCCGCCGCCAGCCCGACGCCCGGCTGCGGATCATCGCCGCGCCGGTCCGCGAACCCGGCGCCGCCGCGTACCTCGCGCACTGCCGCAACCTCGCCGAACAGCTCTTCCCCGACGAGGCCGCCGGCCGGCACGCCATCGGCGAGAACCCCGTCTCCTTCGAGGAGCTGGGCGGCGCCGAGGCCCCGACCCTGGAGGAGGCCTACGCCTCCAGCGCCGTCGTCGTCCTGTCCAGCGTCGTCGAGGGCTTCCCCGTGAGCCTCGTCGAGGCGATGTTCTGCGCCCGTGCCACCGTCTCCACCGACGTCGGCGCGGTCGTCGAGGTCATCGGCGGCACCGGACTCGTCGTCCCGCCGCGCAACCCCAAGGCCCTCGCCGACGCCTGCCTCGCGCTGCTCCGCGACCCCGAGCGCCGCCACCGGCTGGGCGCCGCCGCCCGCGCCCGCGCCCTGGAGCTCTTCACCGTCGAACAGAACCTCGCGGCGTTCCGCGGCATCTACCTCGAACTCCTCTCCCGCGCACCGGTGTGCCGACGCACGGCCCGGGCCGTGCCCTTCGCGCACCCCGCGGAGGCGTACGTGCCGGGCAGCTGGGCCGACCAGCCCGTCACCGCCGCGGCCGGCCCGGGAGACACCGATGTCTGAAGGAGGCACCCCCATGCGCGGCCCCGCCGCACCCACCAGTCCAGGTCCCTGGGACCCCCGCTCCGAAGCCCTGCTCCGGCTCGCCGCCCCGGCCGCGTTCGCCTCGCCGGTCCCGGCCGGCCCCGCCGAGGCGACGGGGCAGCCCGCTCCCGCGCTCGGCCCCCGGGCCCCCCGGCGCGCCACCGCCGACCCCGTCAAGGCCCTGATGCACCGCCACCGCGAGCTGTGCGAACGGGCCGTCGACCCGCTGGAGATCGCCGCCGGACTCGAAGCCCACGGCGTCACCGACCGCACCGCCGCGCGCTTCCGGCACCGCGACGTCTTCTCGCTCGCCGAGGAGCTGTACGCCCGCGTGCCCCGCGGCGACTCCGCACCCGCCCGCCCCGCCCCCGAGACGGCCGCCCCCGGCGCGACGGCGGCCTGGGCGCTCGCCGCCTGCGCCCCCGGCGCCGTCGCCGCGCTCGGCACCGCGGGCCTCGTCCTCACCCAGGGGGCGCTGCGCGGCGCGGTCGGCGCGCTCGGGGCCCTCGGCCTCGCCGCCGCCCTCCTCGTCGCCGTCCGCCGCGGCCCCCTGCGCGCCGACGGGCGCACCGCGCCCGCCGCCCGGCTCTGGACCCTCTGGCTGCTCGCCTACGCGGTGGCCGGCGACGGCCTCCTCGACCAGCTCCTGACCGGCGGCCCCGACGGCGCCTGGAGCCTCGGCACCCCCGGCACCGCCGCCCCGGCCGACGGCGCCTGGCTCCTCGACACCGGCCCCCTGCTCGCCCTCGCCGTGGCCGTCGCCCCCGCCGCCTGGTGCGCCCGGCTCTTCGCCGTCCGCGCCCGTCGCCGGCTCGCCGCCAGCCGCGGCCTGGCCGACTTCGCGGCGGGCGTCCGCCCCCTGCTGCTCTCCACGGTCGCCCTGCCCCTCGTCCTGCTCGCCGGGCTCCTCGCCCTCACCGGCTTCAGCCCCGGCGCGCTCGCCCTCGGCGCCCTGCTGCTGCTCGCCCGGCTGCTCGCCGTGCACGGGCTGCCCGAGACCGCCGCCCACGGCCTCGCCGCCGCCTGTGCCGCCGAGGCCCTCTCCCTCGCCCTCGTCCTCGCCGCCCGGCTCCCGGGCTGCGGCTTCCTCGACGCCCCGGTCCGCGCCGCCGCCGACACCTGGGGACCCGCCGCCGTGCCCGCGCTCGCGTGCGGCGCCGCGGCCCTCGTCCTCCTGGCACACGCCACCACCGCACTCTCCCGGGCCTCGGCGCACGCCACCGCCCGCTGATCCCCGGCGCACCCGCGGAGCCGACGCCGCGGGCGTCCCCCCTTACCTGGACCATCCCAAGGAGACCCAAGAGACATGACGCGCCAACCCGACACCACGGCCGGTCGGCACGAAGGGGCCGCACGATGAGGGTGCTGCTGCTCGGAGCCAACGGATTCATCGGCCGCTTCGTCGCCGACCGGCTGCTCGCCGACCCGGCGGTGCACCTCACCGCCCTCGGCCGCGGCGACGACGCCGACGTACGGTTCGACCTCGCGACCGGCAGCCCCGGCGCCCTGACCCGCTTCCTCGACGCCGTCCACCCCGGAGTCGTCGTCAACTGCGCGGGTGCCACCCGCGGCGGGGCCCGCGAGCTGACCCGGCACAACACCGTCGCCGTCGCCACCGTCTGCGAGGCCCTGCGCCGCAGCGGCTGCGGCGCCCGGCTGGTCCAGGTCGGCTGCGCCTCCGAGTACGGGCCCAGCCAGCCCGGCTCGTCCACCGCCGAGGACGCCGTGCCCCGCCCCGGCGGCCCGTACGGCGTGTCCAAGCTCGCCGCGACCGAACTCGTCCTCGGCTCGGGACTGGACGCCGTCGTCCTGCGGGTGTTCTCGCCGGTCGGCCCCGGCACCCCGGCGGGCTCCCCGCTCGGCCGGCTCGCCGAGGCCATGCGCCGGGCCATGCAGGCCGGCGACGGCGAACTCAAGCTCAGCGGTCTGGGCGTGCAGCGCGACTTCGTGGACGTGCGGGACGTCGCCCGCGCCGTCCACGCCGCCTCGCTCTCCGCCGCCCAGGGCGTCGTCAACATCGGCACCGGGCGCGCGGTCCGGCTCCGGGACGCCGCCGCCGTCCTCGCCCGCGTCGCCGGATTCGCCGGCACGCTGCACGAGCTGGACGGGCCGCCGCCGCGCCCGGTCATCGGCGCCCCGCGCACCGAGACCATCGCCGAACAGCTCGCCGCCGCCCCCTTCCCGTACCCCGACGGCTGCGGGCCCTGGCAGCAGGCCGACGTGCGCACCGCCCGCGACCGGCTCGGCTGGCGGCCGCGGATCAACCTGGAGGAGTCGCTGGCGGACATCTGGATGGAGGCGGCATGCCGCATCTAGCCGCCACCGGCACGGCCCTGGCGATGGGCGTGGGCGTGCCCGGCTACGCCCACCCGCTGCTCGCCCCCGTCGAGTGGGCCGAGCTCACCCGCCCCGGCACCCCCGTGCACTGGGCCGTCCTCAACGTGGCGGAGGGGCCGGGCGCCCGGCCCGACCCGCACTGCCTGGAGGCCGCGGGGAGGCTGCGCAACACGGGCGTCCGGGTGCTCGGCCACATCGACCTGCGGCACGGCTCGCGCCCCTTCGGCGAGGTCGTCTCGGACGCCCAGCGCTTCCTCGACTGGTACCGGGCCGACGGCTTCTACCTGGACCGGGCCCCCGCCGACCGGGCCGACCTGCCGGCGGTGCGGCGGATCGCGGCGACGCTGGAGGCGCTGCTCGACGGGGAGCGGGGGAACCGGGGCGCCCACCTCGTGCTGGGCCACGGCACCCACCCGTACCCCGGTTACGCGGAGGTGGCCGACCAGTTGGTCACCTTCTCCGGGGCCTGGACGGACTACCGCTGGTCGCAGGTGGCGGAGTGGACGGCGGACTACCCGGCGGGGAAGTTCGTCCACCTCGTCCACGGGGTGCCCCGGACGCATCTGGAGGAGGCCCTGCGGATCGCCCGCTGGCAGGGCGCGGCGACGGTCTTCTTCACCGACCGCCGGGGCCGGCCGGGACAAACCGACCAATTCCACACCCTGCCCGGCTACTGGGACGAAATCGTCTCGCGTATCGGACGGGGTGTCTCGGAATGAGGAGGGGCGTGGCAGTGTTGTCGACAGCACCACCGTAGTGAAATACCGACCAGAGTATTGATGAGGTCTCCGTGTCGCTGCCACCCCTGGTCGAGCCGGCTGCCGAGCTCACCGTTGACGAGGTCCGCAGGTACTCCCGCCACCTGATCATCCCCGACGTCGGGATGGACGGGCAGAAGCGGCTCAAGAACGCGAAGGTGCTCTGTGTGGGCGCGGGCGGCCTCGGCTCGCCCGCCCTCATGTACCTGGCCGCGGCCGGTGTCGGCACGCTCGGCATCGTGGAGTTCGACGAGGTCGACGAGTCGAACCTGCAGCGCCAGATCATCCACAGCCAGGCGGACATCGGCCGTTCCAAGGCCGCGTCCGCGAGGGACTCGGTCCTCGGCATCAACCCGTACGTGAACGTGATCCTCCACGAAGAGCGGCTCGAGGCCGACAACGTGATGGACATCTTCAGCCAGTACGACCTGATCGTCGACGGCACCGACAACTTCGCGACCCGGTACCTGGTCAACGACGCCTGTGTGCTGCTCAACAAGCCGTACGTCTGGGGCTCGATCTACCGCTTCGACGGCCAGGCCTCGGTCTTCTGGTCCGAGTACGGCCCCTGCTACCGCTGCCTCTACCCGGAGCCCCCGCCGCCGGGCATGGTCCCCTCCTGCGCCGAGGGCGGCGTGCTGGGCGTGCTGTGCGCGTCCATCGGCTCCATCCAGGTCACCGAGGCCATCAAGGTCCTGGCCGGCGTGGGCGACCCGCTGGTCGGCCGCCTGATGATCTACGACGCCCTGGAGATGCAGTACCGCCAGGTCAAGGTCCGCAAGGACCCCGGCTGCGCGGTCTGCGGCGAGAACCCGACCGTCACCGAGCTCATCGACTACGAGGCCTTCTGCGGCGTTGTGTCCGAGGAGGCCCAGGAGGCGGCGCTCGGCTCGACGATCACTCCCAAGCAGCTCAAGGAGTGGATCGACGACGGCGAGAACATCGACATCATCGACGTCCGCGAGCCGAACGAGTACGAGATCGTCTCGATCCCCGGCGCGCGTCTGATCCCGAAGAACGAGTTCCTGATGGGCACCGCCCTCCAGGACCTCCCGCAGGACAAGCGGATCGTCCTGCACTGCAAGACGGGTGTCCGCAGTGCGGAAGTCCTCGCCGTGCTCAAGGCCGCGGGCTTCGCGGACGCCGTGCACGTCGGCGGCGGCGTGATCGGCTGGGTCCACCAGATCGAGCCCGAGAAGCCGGTCTACTAGGACCGCACCGAGACAGCCGGAAGGGCCCGGACCTCGTACGTACGAGGTCCGGGCCCTTCCGTGTCCGCCGGGCCGCCCGCGCGTCAGGAGCAGGTCGTCCCGTACGCGGGGACCTTCCCGTTCAGCAGGTACGCGTCGGCCGTCCGCGTCACGCACGCCGAGGAGCCGTACGCCCCGTGCCCCTCGCCCCGGTTGCTGACGAGCACCCCGACCCCCTCGCCCAGCGCCTTCGCCATCCGCTCGGCGCCCTCGTACGGGGTGGCCGGGTCGCCGGTGGTGCCGACGACCAGGACCGGGGCCGCGCCCGGCGCGCTCGCGTCCATGACCGTCGTCGCGCCCTTCACCGGCCAGTCCGCGCACCAACCGGCCGTGTCCCAGGCGAGGAAGGGGCCGAACACCGGCGACAGGCGACGGAACTCCGGCAGCAGCGCGCGGGCCTGGTCCAGGGTCGGCCGCTCGGCGGAGTCCGCGCAGGAGATCGCGCGCTGCGCGTGCGACTGGGTGGAGTAGTGGCCGCTCGTGTCGCGGTCGTTGTACCAGTCGGCGAGCGCGAGGAGTTCCGCGCCCGAGCCGCCCTCCGCCTTGGCGAGCGCCGAGGTGAGCAGCGGCCAGCTCTGCTTCGAGTACAGCGGCATCACCACGCCGGTCAGGGCGAGCGATTCGGTCAACCGCCGGTCGCCGACCGCGAGCGGCCGCCGGTCGAGGCGCTCCAGGAGCCGGACGATCCGCCGGGTGCCGGCCTCGGGGTCCTGCCCGGTGGACTTCAGGTAGTTGTCCAGGGCCCGCTGGAAGCCGATGGTCTGGTTCCGGGCATGGCCGACCGAGTCCGCCGTCGGGTCGACGACGGCGTCGAGCACCATCCGGCCGACGTCGCGGGGGAACAGGTGCGCGTAGGCGGCGCCGAGCTGCGTCCCGTACGAGATCCCGAAGTAGTGCAGCACGCGGTCCCCGAGCACCTGCCGGATCAGGTCCATGTCGCGGGCGGTGTTGTCGGTCGTCGTGTACGGCAGCACCGTGCCCGAGCGGCGGGCACAGCCCCGCCCGAAGTCGACGGCGTCGGCGCGGAACGCCCGCTCCTCGGCGGCGGTCTCGGGCGTGGCGTCGACCGCGCGCTCGGCGCGCGCCTGCTCCGCGTCGTCCCGGCACACCACGCCCGCGCTGCGCGAGACTCCGCGCGGGTCGAACGACACCAGGTCGTAACGGGTGTTGAGGGCGGTGTACTCGGCGGCTCCGCGCGGCAGGGTGTCGACGCCCGAGCCGCCGGGGCCGCCGAAGTTGAACAGTAGCGAACCGATCCGGGCCTCCTTGGAGCCGGCCTCCTTGCGGATCAGGGCGATCGGGACGGTGGTCCCGGTGGGCGCGGCGTAGTCGAGCGGGACCCGCACGGTCGCGCACCGCCAGTCCGAGCCGGGCGCCTCGCCGCCCTCGGGGGCCGCGCAGCGCTTCCATTCGAGGCGCTGCCCGGTGAGCGAGGCGGGCAGCCCGCCGGACGGCTTCGCGGCGCCGCCGGCCGGGGGAGCGGGGGCGGAAGTGGTGGGCGGGGCGCTCGGCGGGGCCTGGCCGCCGGGGCCCGCGCACCCGGCGGCGAGGATCCCCACGAGGGCGAGGACCGTGCCCCCGGCCCGCCTGCCTATGCCCGCACCCGACATGAACGACCCCCCGTGATCCGTACCGGACCGCCATCGTAGGCGGCGGGCCCGCGCCTACTGGCAGACGGTCCCGGAGGCCGGCACCTTGCCGTCCAGGAGGTACGCGTCGGTGGCGCCCTTCACGCAGGCGTTGCCGCTGCTGTAGGCGCCGTGGCCCTGCCCCTTGTACGTCAGCTCCACGCCGACGCCCGGGCCGAGGGCGTCGACCATCGAGCGGGCGCCCGCGTACGGGGTGGCGGGGTCGCCGGTGTTGCCGATGACCAGGATCGGGGCGGAACCGGCGGCGGCCACGTTCGGGTGCTCCCAGGCGCCGGGCACCGGCCACTGGGCGCAGCTGGACAGGGCCCAGGCCATGAAGTCGCCGAAGACGGCGGAGGCCTGACGGAACTCCGGGACGCGCTCCTTGGCCTGCGCCAGTGTGTAGCGCTGCTTGAAGTCCACGCAGTTGATGGCCGCGTTGGCGGCCTGGATGTTGCTGTAGTTCCCGGTCTGGTTGCGCCCGTTCATCGAGTCGGACAGGGCGAGCAGCAGGGCGCCGTTGCCGCCGTCGGCCTCGTCGAGCCCCTGCTCCAGATAGGGCCAGAACTCCTTCGAGTACAGGGCCTGCGCGATGCCGTTGGTGGCCTGGGTCTGGGTGAGCATCCGGTCGCCGATGCCGGGGATCGGCTTCTTGTCGAGCTGGGCGAGCAGGTCGGTGATGAACGCCTCGATCCCGGCGACGCTGTCGCCGGGCAGCACGCAGGCGTCGCCCCGGTCCACGCAGTCCTTGGCGAAGTTGTCGAGCGCCAGCTGGAAGCCCTTGGTCTGCCCGAGCGCGCCTTCCTCGACGCCGGCGGCCGGGTCGACGACGGCGTCGAACACGGCGCGCCCCACGTTCTTCGGGAAGAGGTGGGCGTAGACGCCGCCGAGCTCGGTCCCGTACGAGATGCCGAAGTAGTGCAGCTTGTCGTCGCCGAGGACCCGCCGCATCAGGTCCATGTCGCGGGCGGCGTTCTCGGTGCCGACGTGGGGGAGTTCGGGTCCCGCGCCCTTCTCGCAGCCGTCCGCGTACTTCTTCTGCGCCTCGTCCAGGGTGCGCTCCTCGGCCGCGTCGTCGGGCGTGAAGTCGAGGGCGTAGTAGGCGTCGAGCTCCTTGTCGCTCGCGCACTCGACGGGGTCGCTGCGGCCGACGCCGCGCGGGTCGAAGGAGACCAGGTCGTAGCGGGAGCGCAGCGACTCGAAGTCGGAGGCGAAACTGGGCAGCCCGGTGACGCCGGAGCCGCCGGGCCCGCCGAAGTTGAACACCAGCGACCCGATCCGGCGCTGCTGGTCCCGCGCCTTGGCCCGGATCAGGGCCAGGTCGACGGTGTCGCCGTCGGGCTTCGCGTAGTCGAGGGGCGCGGTCATGAACGTGCACTCCCACTTCGCGCCGTCCGGCAGCGGTGACGGCGCGGGCCCGCCGCCCTCGGCCGGGGACGGCGGCAGGCACGGGGACCACTCCAGCTGCTGCGCGGCCAGCCGGTCGAGCCCCGAGGGCCCGCTGGACGCCGGGGGCACGGCACCCGAGTCGCCGCCGTCCGAGCACCCGGCGGCGAGGAGCACGGTGGTCGCGGTGAGCAGGGCGGCGCGCTGAGCTGCGGAGATCGGCATGGACCCATCGTGAGCCGCCCGCCGACCCCCCGCGCGGGAGGTGGTCCAAGCGGGTGGCACCCGGCGGGCGGCTCCGGCGTCCCGCCGCCGGAGCCGTTCCGGAGCACCGTGCCCCGAGGGGCTACAGCGCCTCGCGCTTGCTCAGCCAGTTGAAGCACAGCCAGCCCGGCAGCACCGGCAGCCACAGCGTCAGCAGCCGGTACAGCAGCACCGCGGGGGTGGCGACCTCCAGCGGGAGCCCCACCGCGACCAGACCGAAGGTGAGCGCGCCCTCGACCGCGCCGACGCCGCCCGGGGTCGGGGCCGCCGAGCCGAGCGCGTTGCCCGCGAGGAAGACGACGGCGACGCTGGCGTAGCTGACCGACACGTCGCCGTGCCCGAAGGCGCGGATCGAGGCGTCCAGGCAGAACACGAACGCGCCGGTGAGCAGCAGCATGCCGCCGATGCCGGTGACCAGCTTCATGGGCCGCTGGAGCACGTCCAGCATGCGCGGCACCACACCCGCGAAGAGCGAGCGCAGCCGCGTCGAGACGAACTTGCGCATGAACGGGATGGCCGTCACGACGAGGACGAGCACGGCGACCGTCAGCAGGCCCGCGATCACGGTCCTCGACGGCGTGAACGACTGCGACTTCTCCGTGCCGGTCAGATAGCCGAACGACAGCAGCAGCAGGATGTGCACCCCGAGCTGGAACAGCTGCGAGGCGCCCACGCTGGCGACCGCGAGCCCGGGCCGTACGCCCGCGCGCTGGAGGAACCGGGTGTTCAGGGCGACGCCGCCGACCGCCGCCGGGGCGACGATCTTGACGAAGGAGCCGGCCACCTGCGCCACCACGGTCCGCCAGAAGCCGACCCGCTCGGGCACGAAGCCGAGCAGGCTCATCGCCGCCGCCACATAGCTGAGCGCCGAGAAGAGCACGGCCGCCGCGACCCAGCGCCAGTCGGCCTCGCTGATCGTCGACAGCGGGGTGCGCGCGATCTGCGACAGCAGGAAGTACGCGGCGACGGCACCGGCGATCAGACTGACCAGGGTGCGCGGCTTGATCCGCTCCAGGCGGACCGGCTCCACCGGCGCCTGCGGCCGGATCTTCAGCACCTGGTGCCGGATCTGCGCGAGCAGGTCCTCCTCGCGGGCCTCGTCCAGGGCCTCGTCCAGCGCCCGCTTCTCGGCCTTCTTGTCGGCCAGCTTCTCCTCCCGGGCGACCTTCCGGTCGGTCTCCAGGTTCGCCTGGGCGCGCGCCTCGGCGCGGGCCGCCTTGGCCGCCTCGGAGGCGGCGAGCACGGCCTCGCGCTCGCGCGCGGACCGTTCCCGGGCCAGCCGGCGCAGCTCCGCCCGGGTGGAGCGGCTCAGCGCGATCGGCTGGAGCAGCGGCAGACAGTCGGCGATGGGGTCGGGGCCGAGCACCTCGACGGCCGCGGCGACCGCCCGCTCGGCGCCCACCCGCAGTCCGAGGGTGGTGAGCAGCTGGGCGATGTCCATCCGCAGGACCAGGTCGCCGGCGGCGATCTCGCCGCCCCGCAGGTCCGTCAGGATCACCTTGCCGGAACGATCCACCAGGATCGCGTCCCCGGCGAGCCTGCGGTGCGCGATGCGGCGCGACTGGAGGGCCTTCACCTGGCGCCAGGCGCTGCGCACCAGGTCGTCGGTGATCTCCTCGTCGTCCAGCGAGTCGAGGGTCCGGCCGCCGAGGTGCTCGTAGACGAGCATCACGGCGTCCGGGCCGAGCTCGGAGGTGGCGATCAGCTTCGGCGCGTTGGCGCCGGCGGCGATCGCCGCGTAGGCGAGCAGCGCCTCCTGCTCCAGGGCCTGGCGCAGCGAGACGATCGAGCGGCGGGTGGTGATGGTGCGCAGGGTGATGCGCCGCCAGGCCCGGTAGAAGAAGCCGTGGGCCTGCTGCTCGCGGTCGACGACCGTCACGTCGAGCGGTGGCCCGTCCTCCAGGGTCACGATGTAGCGGCGGCCCCGGTCGCCGCTGTCCGCCGAGTCCGGCACGCCCTCGGCGCGCAGCGCGGTCACCGGCCGGAAGCCGACCCGGCGCAGGCCCGCGAGGAGCGTCTGCCCGGTCGGCCGGACGTTGGGGGAGCCGACGGCGTACAGCGTGCCGTACGCCACGGTCCAGCCGATCAGCACGGTCAGGATGATCGAGAGGGCAGTGGTGTACCCGGCGACCAGCATGGTGAACGCGTCGAGCAGCAGCACCATCCACAGCACGACCCGCCAGCGTGGTCTTCGGGCCATGCCGACGGCGGTCATGTACGCGATGACCGGCGCGAGGTAGTTGTGCACGGGGTCGGTGAGCCCGCCGCCGGACTGCGGCTGGGTCAGCGCGTCCTGGATGGTGCCGGGGGCGGCGTTGGCCACCCACAGGTCGGTGGCGAGGGTCACGCCGTGCGCGAGGACCGCGGCGAGCACGCCGTCCGCGATCCGCAGCCCGTCGCGTTTGACGAGCCGCTCGATGGCGAAGGCGACCGGCACGAGCAGGACGGCGATCGAGGAGACGAGCCCCGCGATCTTGACGAAGACGTCGGGGGCGCCGCCGGCGCCCTTGTTGATGTCCTGTTCGAGTCCCGAGGTCGTGCCGTGGGCGAAGGCGGCGATGGCGAGGACGACGGCGATGGCGAGGACGCCGATCAGCAGGCGCATCAGGTCCGAGGGGCGGTGGACCCGGGCGGCGAGCAACGGCTCGTCGCCGGAGACGCGCTCGGGCAGGTTGGACGGCGCCTCGCCGGGAGACCGCCCCGGAGGCTGGATGTCGTGCCCCATCACCATGTCCGTCTCTGCATGCCGTGTCGTGGCGGCCCGTGCCGCCTCATCTTCCGTCGCCGCTGAATGCACCGATGTCACCGACGTCACCGACGCCGCGGTGGTCGCCGCTGTCGCTTCCGTCGCCTGTTCTTGTTCTCGTATCACCAGTCACCGCCCGCACGATGGTGGCACGAAGCGGGGCCGTGCGGAGGCATCAGGGGGTTGTCGGTGCGGTGAGGCAGGATGACCCGAATGGAGAACCAGGAGCTGCCCGAGCTGCCCGATTATGCGGAACGGGTCCTTCAGGCCGCCGAGGAGATCCCGCCCGGCCGGGTGATGACCTACGGGGACGTCGCCGAGTACGTGGGGGAGGGCGGCCCGCGCCAGGTCGGCCGGATCATGGCGCTGTACGGCGGTTCGGTGCCCTGGTGGCGCGTGGTGCGCGCGGACGGCACCCTGCTCCCCGGCCACGAGACACGTGCTCTTGGTCACTACCGCGCCGAGGGCACCCCGCTGCGGCAGCCCCAGGGCGGCGGCACCCCGCGCCTCGACATGCGCAGGGCCCGCTGGGACGGGACCGCTCCGCGGGGCTGAGCCGGTGCCGGGCGGGACGGCCCCGGGTCGCCACGGGGATCGCGTACCGTCGAAGTTCGCGCTTCTCACCCGAGCACCCCGAGAGGCCGGCGCACCCCGGGCACACCTCGCACCCCGAGCTGCCCGCCCACCCTCCACCAGCAGGACCGGCGACCCACGTGACTTCCTCCTCCACCCTCGCGGCTGTGCGGGGCCCCGGCGCGTACCGGCTGGTGCGGACCGCGCCGGCGCCGGCGCGGCCCCCTGTGCTGGACGCAGCGCAGCGCGCGGTGGTTGACCACACCGGCGGACCGCTGCTGGTCCTCGCCGGGCCCGGCACCGGGAAGACCACCACGCTGGTGGAGGCGGTCGCGGCCCGGCTGGAGCGGGGCACCGACCCCGAGCGGATCCTCGTCCTCACCTTCAGCCGCAAGGCGGCCGTCGAACTCCGCGACCGGATGGCGGCCCGGCTCGGCGGACGGCGCCCCCCGCAGGCGACCACCTTCCACTCGTACTGCTACGCCCTGATCCGCGCCCACCAGGACGCCGAGCTCTTCGCCGAGCCGCTGCGGCTGCTCTCCGGACCCGAGCAGGACCTGGCCGTCCGTGAGCTGCTCGCCGGACAGATCGACCTGGAGAAGGCGGGCCTCGGCCGGGTCGGCTGGCCCGACGAGCTGCGCGCCTGCCTCACCACCCGCGGCTTCGCCGACGAGGTCCGCGCCGTCCTCGCCCGCTCCCGCGAGCTGGGCCTCGGGCCGGACGCCCTGGCGGACTTCGCCCGCCGGGTCGGCCGCCCCGACTGGCGGGCGGCCGCAGGCTTCCTCGCCGAATACCTGGACGTCCTCGACCTCCAGGGCGTCCTCGACTACACGGAGCTCGTCCACCGCGCCGTCCTGCTCGCCGACTCCGCCGACCCGGCCACGCTCCCCTCGTACGACGCGATCCTCGTCGACGAGTACCAGGACACCGACCCGGCCCAGGTCCGGCTGCTGCGCGCGCTCGCCGGGCAGGCGACCGGGCCGGGCGGACGCTCGGTCCTCGCCTTCGGCGACCCCGACCAGTCGATCTACGCCTTCCGCGGCGCCGACGTCAACGGCATCCTCGACTTCCCCGCGGCCTTCGGCGGTACGGTCCGCGTCCTCGGCACCTCCCGCCGCTCCGGCGCCGGCCTGCTCGCCGCCACCCGCCTGCTCGCCCAGCGCATGCCGCTGCCCCGGCTCCCCGCCGACAAGGCGCGCGCCCACCGCGAGCTCACCCCGGTACGGGACGGGGGCCGGGCGGAGGTCTACACGTACCCCACCGCCTCCACCGAGACCGAGAACATCGCCGACCTCCTGCGCCGCGCGCACCTGGAGGACGGCGTCCCCTGGCACGAGATGGGCGTCCTCACCCGAGCCGCCGCCCACCTCCCGTCCCTCCGCCGCGCCCTCACCTCCGCCGGCGTCCCCGTCGAGACCGACGCGGCCGACACCCCCCTGCGCCACGAACCCGCGGTGGCCCCCCTGCTGCTCGCCCTGCGGGCGGCGGCCGGGGGGGTGGGCGAGGCCCACGGGGAGGCCCAGGGGGGCGACGGCCCGGGCGCCCACGACGACGCCGACGGGGACGCTGACCTGGACGGCGCTGTGCGCGGCGGCGCGGACGGGGGCCCGGTTGGCGACGCCCTCGGCGAGGCGGACGCGGGCCTTGAAGGCCACGCCCACGACGGCCCGGACGGAGACGCGGCCGATGACGCCGGCCCGGCCGATGACGCCGGCCCGGACGCCGACGCGGCCGACGCCGCCACCCCGGACGCCGACGCCGACCCCCGCCCCGGCGGCGGGTCTCGTGGGGAAACCCCCGTTCCCGGCTGGCTCGATGTCGAGACGGCCGTCGCGCTGCTCGCCTCGCCGCTGGCCGGGATGGACCCGGCCGACCTGCGGCGGCTCGGGCGGGCGTTGCGGGACGAGGAGCGGGCCGGGGGGAACGCGGTGCCCGCGCCCTCGGACGTGCTGCTCGCGCGGGCGCTCGCCGAGCCCGAGCGGCTGGTCGCGCACGACCGCTCGTACGCCCGGGGTGCCCGGCGGCTCGGCGAGCTGCTGCGTGCCGCCCGGGCGCGGCTCGCGGCGGGCGGCACCGCCGAGGAGGCGCTGTGGCTGCTCTGGGACGGCACGCCCTGGCCCGGCCGCCTCGAACGGGCCTCCCTGCGCGGTGGCCCGGCCGGCCGCAACGCCGACCGGGACCTCGACGCCGTCTGCGCCCTGTTCGAGACCGCCGCCCGTGCCGAGGACCGGGTCGGCGGGCGCGGCGCGCTCAACTTCCTGGAGGAGCTCGACGCCCAGGACATCGCCGCCGACACCCTCACCCGCCGCCACACCCGCCCCGACGCCGTCCGCCTCATGACCGCGCACCGCTCCAAGGGCCTGGAGTGGAGCCTGGTCGTCGTCGCGGGCGTGCAGGAGGGCCTCTGGCCCGACCTGCGGCGGCGCGGCTCCCTCCTGGAGGCCGACCGGATCGGCCGCGACGGCCTCGCCGAGCCGCTGACGCCGGGCGCCCTCCTCGCCGAGGAACGGCGGCTGTTCTACGTCGCCGCCACCCGCGCCCGCGACCGGCTCGTCGTCACCGCCGTCAAGGCCCCCGCCGAGGACGGCGACCAGCCCTCCCGCTTCCTCACCGAGCTCGGCCAGGAGCCCAAGGACGTCGCCGGACGCCCCCGCCGGCCCCTCGCCGTCGCCGCCCTCGTCGCCGAGCTGCGCGCCACCACCGTCGACCCCGACGCCTCCCCGGAGCTGCGCGCCGCCGCCGCCGAACGCCTCGCCCGGCTCGCCGCCCTCACCGACGAGGAGGGCACCCCGCTCGTCCCGGCCGCCCACCCGGACCGCTGGTGGGGCCTGGCCGAGCCGACCCGCGGCGAGGTGCCGCTGCGCGACCGAGAGCACCCGGTGGCGCTCTCCGGCTCCGCCCTCGACCAGCTCGCCAACACCTGCGCCCTCCAGTGGTTCCTGGGCCGCGAGGTCAAGGCCGACGCCCCCGCCACCGCCGCGCAGGGCTTCGGCAACGTCGTGCACGTCCTGGCCGACGAGGTCGCCTCCGGCCGTACCGCCGCCGACCTCGACGTCCTCATGGCCCGCCTGGACTCGGTGTGGGACGGCCTCGCCTTCGACGCGCCCTGGAAGTCCTCGCAGGAGAAGGAGAACGCGCGGGTCGCCCTCGAACGCTTCCTGCGCTGGCACGTCATGGACCGCGCCGGCCGCACCCCCGCCGCCACCGAGCACGACTTCGACGTCACGCTCGCCGCGGGCGCCTACCAGGTGCGCATCCGGGGCTCCATGGACCGCGTCGAGGCCGACGAGCAGGGCCGCGCCTACGTCGTCGACTTCAAGACCGGCAAGTCCGCCCCCACCAAGGACGAGGTCGCCCACCACCCGCAGCTCGCCGTCTACCAGCTCGCCGTCCGCGAGGGCGCCGTCGACGAGGTCTTCGGCGGCCGGACGCCCGAGGCGGGCGGCGCCGAACTCGTCCAGCTGCGGCAGGCCGCCCCCAAGAAGGAGGGCGGCGACGCCCTCCCGAAGATCCAGGCCCAGGAGCCCCTCGCGGGCGAGTGGGTCGGCGACCTGCTGGCCTCGGCGGCGGGCCGCGTCCTCGACGAGCGCTTCACGCCCAGCACCGGCCAGCACTGCGCCACCTGCTCCTTCCGCGCCTCGTGCAGCGCCCGCCCGGAGGGCCGGCACGTGGTGGACTAGGCCCCCGCAGCCCGGCCCCCGCCGTCCGCGAAGCCGCCCGCGACACCGTCCGCGAAGTCGCGCGTACGGGACCGCTCCGGCAGGCTTGGATACCGGGGTCGTATACCGGGGTCGTACACGAAGGCCGAACAGCGGGGGGAACGTCGGGGAACCCCCGGGCGCCGCCCGGGGGAGTCCGCGAGGAGGCTCGCATGGCGTCCCACACCACCAGGTTCCGCGCCGCCGCCACCGCCGTCTGCGCCGCCGCGATCGTCGGCGCGGGACCGGCCGCCCTGGCGCAGACGCCACCCTCCGCGGCCCCACCCGCCGCCCGGGTGCTCGCCCCCTCGCCCGACCCCTTCCACGGCCTGACCGCCGACCAGATCGGCGACCGGGCCGTGGCCGCCACCCAGTCCGCGACCTCGCTGCGGATGACCGGCCGGGTCGTCTCCGGCGGCGAGCCGCTGGACGTCGACTTCTCGGTCAACGACCAGAAGCAGTGCACCGGCGTCGTACGGATCGGGGGCGGCGCCGCCGAACTGCGCCAGTCCACCGGCGTCACGTACATGAAGGGCGACGAGCGCTTCTGGCGGGCGTCCATGACCTCCCAGGGCATGCCCGAACCGCAGATCGCCGCCACCATCGAACTGCTCAAGGGCCGCTGGCTGAAGATCACCCCCGGTCAGGCCGGCAGCAGCGACCTCAGCGGCGTCTGCGACCTGAAGGGCCTCCTCGCCGACCTCGGCGAGAACAAGGCCGAGCGCACCGGACTGACCCGAGGGCCCGACGGCGTGGTGTCCGGCACCCCCGTGGCCACCCTCGTGAAGCACAAGCCGGGCGGCGAGACCACCACCGTGTCCGTCTCCGAGCACGGCAAGCCGTACATCCTCAAGATGGTCAAGACCGGCGGTGCGGAGCCCGGCGCGATCGTGCTCTCGGAGTACGACAAGCCCGTCAAGGTCGTGATCCCGCCCGCCGACCAGACCGTCGACCTCTCCAAGCTGGACCAGGGCACCCCGGCGTGACGGACGTCTCGCCCGGCCCGGGATGTCGGCGGTGCCCGTTAGCCTCTTTGGAGTGACCGCACGCATCACCGACCCCGAGCAGCTCAAGGAGCTCCTCGGCATCCCGTTCACCCCGGAGCAGACGGCCTGCATCATCGCGCCGCCCGCCCCGCAGGTCATCGTGGCCGGAGCCGGCTCCGGCAAGACCACCGTGATGGCCGCCCGGGTGGTCTGGCTGGTCGGCACCGGCCAGGTCGCCCCCGAGCAGGTCCTCGGGCTCACCTTCACCAACAAGGCCGCCGGCGAGCTCGCCGAGCGCGTGCGCACCGCCCTCGTCCGGGCCGGGGTCACCGACCCCGACGTCATCGACCCCGACGACCCCCCGGGCGAGCCCCGCATCTCCACGTACCACGCCTTCGCCGGGCAGCTCCTCACCGACCACGGCCTGCGCATCGGCCTGGAGCCCACCTCCCGGCTGCTCGCCGACGCCACCCGCTACCAGCTCGCCGCCCGCGTGCTGCGCGAGGCCCCCGGCCCGTACCCCGCGCTCACCAAGTCCTTCCCGACCCTGGTCGGCGACCTCCTCGCGCTCGACGCCGAGCTCGCCGAGCACCTCGTCCGCCCCCAGGACCTCAGGGCCTACGACACCGGACTCCTCGACGCCCTCTCCCGCGCGAAGCTCACCAACGCCGACCTGCGCAAGGTCCCCGAGGCCGCCGCCGCCCGCCGCGAGCTCCTCGACCTCGTCGTGCGCTACCGCGCCGCCAAGCGCTCCCGCGACCTCCTCGACTTCGGCGACCAGATCGCCCTCTCCGCCGAGCTCGCCACCACCCGGCCCGAGGTCGGCACGATCCTCCGGGACGAGTTCCGGGTCGTCCTCCTCGACGAGTACCAGGACACCTCCGTCGCCCAGCGGCTGCTCCTGTCCGGCCTCTTCGGCCAGGGCACCGGGCACGCCGTGACCGCCGTCGGCGACCCCTGCCAGGCCATCTACGGCTGGCGCGGCGCCTCCGTCGCCAACCTCGACGACTTCCCCGAGCACTTCCCGCACCGCGACGGCCGCCCGGCCGCCCGCCACGCCCTCTCCGAGAACCGGCGCAGCGGCGGGCGCCTGCTCGACCTCGCCAACGGGCTCGCCGCCCCCCTGCGCGCCATGCACGCGGGCGTCGAGGCCCTGCGGCCCGCCCCCGGCGCCGAGCACGACGGCGGCGTCCGCATCGCCCTCCTCCCCACCCACGCGGAGGAGATCGACTGGCTCGCCGACTCCCTCGCCCACCTCGTCCGCACCGGCACCGAGCCGGGCGAGATCGCCGTCCTGTGCCGCACGGCCGGCGACTTCCCCGCGATCCAGGCCGCCCTCGTCGCCCGCGACGTCCCCGTCGAGGTCGTCGGCCTCTCCGGGCTGCTCCACCTGCCCGAGGTCGCCGACCTGGTCGCGGTCTGCGAGGTCCTCCAGGACCCGGGGGCCAACGCCTCCCTGGTGCGGCTCCTCACCGGCCCCCGCTGGCGGATCGGCCCCCGCGACCTGGCCCTCCTCGGCCGTCGCGCCCGGCTCCTCGTGCACCGGCCCGGGAGCGGGCCCGGCGACCCCGACCAGCGGCTCGCCGCCGCCGTCGAGGGCGTCGACCCGGCCGAGGTGGTCTCCCTCGCCGACGCCCTCGACACCTTCCTGGACTCCGGCGGCGAGGACGACGGACTGCCCTTCTCGGCCGAGGCCCGGGTCCGCTTCGCCCGCCTCGCCACCGAGCTGCGCGCCCTGCGCACCTCGCTCGCCGACCCCCTCATGGACGTGCTGCACCGGGTGCTCAACGCCACCGGCCTGGAGGTGGAGCTCTCCGCCTCCCCGCACGCCCTGGCCGCCCGCCGACGCGAGACCCTGGCCGGCTTCCTCGACACGGCCGCCGGCTTCGCCTCCCTCGACGGCGAGGCCACCCTCCTCGCCTTCCTCGGCTTCCTGCGCACCGCCGCGCAGTACGAGAAGGGCCTGGACCACGCCCTGCCCGGCGGCGAGAACACCGTCAAGGTGATGACCGCGCACAAGTCCAAGGGCCTGGAGTGGGACGTCGTCGCGGTGCCCGGCCTGGTCGCCGGGCAGTTCCCGTCGGCCCGCGCCCGCGAGTCCTGGACCTCGCAGCCCCAGGTCCTGCCGCACGCCCTGCGCGGCGACGCGGCCACCCTGCCCGCGGTCGAGGGCTGGGACTCCAAGGCCCTCACCGCCTTCAAGAACGCCCTGCGCGAGCACCAGCACACCGAGGAGCTCCGCCTCGGCTACGTGACCTTCACCCGCCCCCGCTCCCTCCTCCTCGCCTCCGCCCACTGGTGGGGCCCGGCCCAGAAGAAGCCCCGCGGCCCCTCCGACTTCCTCCAGGCCCTCTCCGCCCACTGCGAGGCCGGCCACGGCGAGATCGACGCCTGGGCGGACGCCCCGGCGGAGGACGCCGAGAACCCGCTGCTCACCGCCGACCTCGCCGACCGGGCCTGGCCGCTGCCGCT
Organism: Streptomyces sp. NPDC093111; assembly: GCF_040683955.1. Lineage (NCBI taxonomy): Bacteria > Bacillati > Actinomycetota > Actinomycetes > Kitasatosporales > Streptomycetaceae > Streptomyces > Streptomyces sp. NPDC093111. Next base: position 133,959 of record NZ_JBFBNW010000016.1, read on the forward strand.
GGACAAGGAGAGCCTGGAGCGCAGGAGAGCGGCGGCGCAGCAGGTGCTGACCCGCCTGTGGGCCGTCGTTCCGCAGGGCGACGGGGGCACCCCCGGACGAAGTCCGGGGGAGGGCGGGCACGGCCCCGCGACGGCGGCGCCCACCCCCCAGGACCCGCACCCCGAGGACCTCTGGCTCCCCGAGGAGCTCGACTGGCACGACGAGGAGCCCGACCGGCAGGACGAGGAGCCCGACCGGCACGACGAGGCCCGCCACGCGGACGTCCCCGCCCCCCGGGCCGCCCTCACCCCGGAAGACGAACGAACCATCGCCTCCTGGGACCGGGACCTCACCGCCCTCACCGCGGAGCTGCACCGTTCCCGCGCCACCACCAGGGACGTCGTCCTCCCCGCGTACCTCTCCGCCTCCCAGGTCCTCCGGCTCGCCGAGGACCCCGACGGCTTCGCGAAGGAGCTGGCCCGGCCCATGCCGAAGCCGCCGCAGCCCGCCGCCCGCCGCGGCACCCGGTTCCACGCCTGGGTGGAGTCGCGGTTCGAGGAGCTGCCGCTGCCCCTGCTCGGCCCGGACGAGCTGCCCGGCGGCGAGGAGTTCGCGGGCGAGCCCGAGATCCTGGACGAGCGGGACCTGGACGAGCTCAAGGAAGCCTTCGGCCGCACCCCGTACGCCCACCGCACCCCGTACCGGGTGGAGATCCCCGTCCACCTCTCGCTCGCCGGGCGGGTGGTCCGGGGCCGCATCGACGCCGTCTACCGGGACCCGGACTCCGGCGCGTACGAGATCGTCGACTGGAAGACCAGCCGGCTGCGCACCGCCGATCCGCTCCAGCTCGCGATCTACCGGCTCGCCTGGGCCGAACAGCACGGACTGGACCCGGAGGAGGTCGCCGCCGCCTTCGTCTACGTACGGACGGGCGAGGTCGCGCGCCCCGCGCGGCTGCCCGGCCGGGCCGAGCTGGAGCGGCTGCTGCTCGGCGGGGACTCCCCGGACGGGGACACCGCCGGCGCCGGATAGGCTCGGAGCCATGAGCCAGACCCCGGACAACGCCGTCCGCACCGCACGGACCGAGACCGTACGCGCGTACGTCGAGCAGCACCGCGCCGCCTTCCTCGACGAGCTCGCCGAGTGGCTGCGCATCCCCTCCGTGTCGGCGCAGCCCGACCGCGCGGACGACGTGCGCCGCAGCGCCGACTGGCTCGCGGACCGGCTGACCGGGACCGGCTTCCCCACCGTGGAGGTCTGGGAGACGGACGGCGCCCCGGCGGTGTTCGCCGAGTGGGCGTCCGGGGAGCCCGACGCCCCGACCGTGCTGGTCTACGGACACCACGACGTGCAGCCCGCCGCCCGCGAGGACGGCTGGCACACCGACCCCTTCGAGCCCACCGTCGTCGACGGCCGGATGTACGCGCGGGGCGCCTCCGACGACAAGGGCCAGGTGTTCTTCCACACCCTCGGCGTCCGCGCGCACCTCGCCGCCACCGGCCGCACCGCGCCCGCCGTCAACCTCAAGCTGCTCGTGGAGGGCGAGGAGGAGTCCGGTTCGCCGCACTTCCGCGCCCTCGTGGAGAAGCACGCCGACCGGCTCGCCACCGACGTCGTGATCGTCTCCGACACCGGCATGTGGTCCGAGACCACCCCGACCGTGTGCACCGGCATGCGCGGGGTCGCCGACTGCGAGATCGACCTGTACGGCCCCGACCAGGACATCCACTCCGGTTCCTTCGGCGGTGCCGTGCCCAACCCGGCCACCGTCGCCGGCCGGATCGTCGCCGCCCTGCACGACGCGGACGAGCGGGTCGCGATCCCCGGCTTCTACGACGGGGTCACCGAGCTCTCCGACGCCGAGCGGGCGCTCATCGCCGAGCTGCCCTTCGACGAGGCCGGCTGGCTGACCACCGCCAAGTCGCACGGCACCCTCGGCGAGGCCGGCTACTCCACCCTGGAGCGCGTCTGGGCCCGCCCCACCGCCGAGGTCAACGGCATCGGCGGCGGCTACCAGGGCCCCGGCGGCAAGACGATCGTCCCCGCCGCCGCCCACCTGAAGCTCTCCTTCCGGCTGGTCGCCGGACAGGACCCGGCGCACATCGAGAACGCCGTCCGCGGCTGGCTGGCCGGACTCGTCCCGGCGGGCGTCCGGTACGAGATCGTCTTCGGCGCCCCGACCCGGCCCTGCCTCACGCCGCTGGACCACCCGGCCCTGAAGGCCGTGGCCGGGGCGATGAGCCTCGCCTTCGACGGCGCCAAGGTCCGCTACACCCGCGAGGGCGGCTCGGGACCGGCCGCCGACCTCCAGGACGTGCTGGGCGCGCCGGTGCTGTTCCTGGGCATCTCGGTGCCGTCCGACGGCTGGCACGCCCCGAACGAGAAGGTCGAGCTGGACCTGCTCATGAAGGGCGTCGAGGCCACCGCTCACCTGTGGGGCGAACTGCCCGCCGCCCTCTGAGCCGGCCCGGCGGCCCGCCCGCGGGCCCGCCGGCCGACCGTCCTGACGCCGAACGCCTGAAACCACCGAACCGGGGGAGTTGGAAGCACCTGTGAACACCTTCCGTTACGAGGCCGCGGACCGTCCGATCGGACTGACCGCCCCGAGCGGCATCGACCGAGCCGCCCACCACCGCCTGGACGAGGCGTGGCTCGCGGCCGCCTGGAGCCACCCGACGACCCGGGTGTTCGTGGTCTCGGGAGGTCAGGTGCTGATCGACGACACACCCGACGGCCGGACCGAGCTGGTGATGACCCCGGCCTTCGAGGCCCCGGTCACCGAGACCCACCGCTACTTCCTGGGCACCGACCCCGAGGGCATCTCCTACTTCGCGCTGCAGAAGGACACCCTGCCCGGCCGGATGGACCAGTCCGCGCGGCCGGCCGGGCTGCGCGAGGCGGGGCTGCTGCTGTCGCCGCGCGAGGCGGGCCTGATGGTGCACGCGGTGGCGCTGGAGAACTGGCAGCGGCTGCACCGCTTCTGCTCCCGCTGCGGCGAGCGGACCGTGGTGGCCGCGGCCGGTCACATCCGCCGCTGCCAGGCCTGCGGCGCCGAGCACTACCCGCGCACCGACCCGGCGGTGATCATGCTGGTCACCGACGACCGGGACCGCGCGCTGCTCGGCCGCCAGGTGCACTGGCCCGAGGGACGCTTCTCCACCCTCGCGGGCTTCGTCGAGCCGGGCGAGTCGATAGAGCAGTCGGTGGTGCGCGAGGTCTTCGAGGAGGCGGGCGTCACGGTCGGCGAGGTCGAGTACGTCGCCAGCCAGCCCTGGCCCTTCCCGTCCAGCCTGATGCTGGGCTTCTTCGCCCGCGCGACCTCCTCGGAGATCGCCGTGGACGGCGAGGAGATCCAGGAGGCCCGCTGGTTCTCCCGCGAGGACCTGACCGCCGCCTTCGAGTCGGGCGAGGTCCTGCCGCCGTACGGGATCTCGATCGCCTCGCGGCTGATCGAGCTCTGGTACGGGAAGCCGCTGCCGAAGCCGGGCGACGTGGTCTGAGGCGACCGGGCCCGCCGAGCGGCCCCGCGCCCGCCCCGGGCGCTCGCGGAACGCGGACGGCCCCCTCCCGGCACTGCCGGGAGGGGGCCGTTCTCAGCCAAGGGCGCGAGGGCCGGCTCAGACGCCGACCTTCTGCTTGACCTGCGCGAGCGACGGGTTCGTCAGCGTCGAACCGTCCGGGAAGAGCACGGTCGGAACGGTCTGGTTGCCCCCGTTGGCCTTCTCCACGAACGCGGCCGACTCGGGGTCCAGCTCGATGTTGACCTCGGTGTAGGCGATGCCCTCGCGGTCCATCTGGCTCTTCAGCCGGCGGCAGTAGCCGCACCACGTCGTGCTGTACATCGTCACAGTGCCCTGCATGGCCTGGCGCTCCTCTGTCTCGCGGTCGGGTGCCGAGGGGAGAACGTACGCGGTCGCCCGGTCATTCCCGCACCCGGCCCGGTTCCCCGTTCGTATGACCGGCGCCACACCCCTGTGGACAAGCCTCCGCACCCACCCCCGGGAACCTGGCAGCATGGCGGAGTGACACCAGCAACGCACTCCACTCTCTTCCCGCAGGTCCCCGAGACGGCCGACGCGGTGCTCGACGGGCTCGACCCCGAGCAGCGCGAGGTCGCCCTGGCCCTGCACGGACCGGTGTGCGTCCTCGCCGGAGCGGGCACCGGCAAGACCCGGGCCATCACCCACCGCATCGCCTACGGGGTGCGGGCGGGCATCCTGCCGCCCGCGAGCGTGCTCGCCGTCACCTTCACCAACCGTGCCGCGGGCGAGATGCGCGGCCGGCTGCGGCAGCTCGGCGCCGGCGGCGTCCAGGCCCGCACCTTCCACTCGGCGGCCCTGCGCCAGCTCCAGTACTTCTGGCCGAAAGCGGTCGGTGGCGAGCTGCCCCGGCTCCTGGAGCGGAAGATCCAGCTGGTCGCCGACGCCGCCGCCCGCTGCCGGATCCGGCTCGACCGCAACGAGCTGCGGGACGTCACGAGCGAGATCGAGTGGGCCAAGGTCACCCAGACGGTCCCCGCCGACTACCCGGCCGCCGTCGCCAAGTCGGTGCGCGACGCCCCCCGCGACCCGGCCGAGATCGGCCAGGTCTACGCGATGTACGAGCAGCTCAAGCGGGACCGCGACGTCATCGACTTCGAGGACGTGCTGCTGCTCACGGTCGCCATCCTCCAGGACCGGCACGACATCGCCGACCAGATCCGCCGCCAGTACCAGCACTTCGTGGTGGACGAGTACCAGGACGTCTCGCCGCTCCAGCAGCGGCTGCTCGACCTCTGGCTCGGCGAGCGCGACACCCTGTGCGTGGTCGGCGACGCCAGCCAGACCATCTACTCCTTCACCGGCGCCACCCCCGACCACCTGCTGAACTTCCGCACCCGCCACCCCGGCGCGACCGTGGTCAAGCTGGTCCGGGACTACCGCTCCACCCCCCAGGTCGTCCACCTGGCCAACGGGCTGCTCAGCCAGGCCAGCGGCCGGGCCGCCGAGCACCGCCTGGAGCTGATCTCCCAGCGCGACCCCGGCCCCGAGCCCGGCTACACCGAGTACCCGGACGAGCCGGCCGAGGCGGAGGGCACCGCCCGCCGCGTCCGGGACCTGATCGCCGCCGGCGTCCCGGCCGGCGAGATCGCCGTGCTCTACCGGATCAACGCCCAGTCCGAGGTCTACGAGCAGGCCCTCGCCGACGCCGGCGTGCCCTACCAGCTGCGCGGCGCCGAGCGCTTCTTCGACCGCGAGGAGGTGCGCAAGGCCGGCGTGGCCCTGCGCGGCGCCGCCCGCGCCGGGGGGAACGACGCGCTCCTCGACGACGTCGAGGACCTCCCGGCCCAGGTCCGCGCGGTGCTCTCCAGCACCGGCTGGACCGAACGGCCGCCGACCGGCTCCGGCGCGGTCCGGGACCGCTGGGAGTCGCTGGCCGCCCTGGTCCGGCTGGCCGAGGACTTCGCCCGGGCCAAGCCCGGCGCCACCCTCTCCGACCTGGTCGCCGAGCTCGACGAGCGGGCCGCCGCCCAGCACGCGCCCACCGTCCAGGGCGTCACCCTGGCCTCGCTGCACGCCGCCAAGGGCCTGGAGTGGGACGCCGTCTTCCTGGTCGGCCTCGCCGAGGGCATGATGCCGATCACCTACGCCAAGACCGACGAGCAGGTCGAGGAGGAGCGCCGGCTGCTCTACGTGGGCGTCACCCGGGCCCGGGTCCATCTGACGCTCTCCTGGTCGCTCGCGCGCTCCCCGGGGGGCCGCGCCTCCCGGCGCCCCACCCGCTTCCTCAAGGGCCTGCGGCCCGGCTCCGGCGCCCTCGGCACGGCCGGCGCGGGCGCCGGCGGCGGGATCGAGCGCGGTATCGGCGGCGCCCCCGAGCGGCGCAGGCGGCGCGGACCGGCCCGCTGCCGGGTCTGCGGCGCCACGCTCACCGAGGCCGGCGAGATGAAGCTGATGCGCTGTGAGGACTGCCCGTCGGACATGGACGAGGGTCTGTACGAGCGGCTGCGCGAGTGGCGCGCGGGGCAGGCGGGGCAGCTTGGCCAGCCGGCCTATTGCGTGTTCACCGACAAGACGCTCATGGCGATCGCCGAACGGGTGCCGGACTCCCCGGCGGAGCTCGCCGTGATCTCCGGGGTCGGCGCCCGCAAGCTGGACCGCTTCGGAGCCGATGTTCTCGCCATCTGCGCAGGTGAGGACAGTGGAGGAAGCCACGACGAGAACTGAGGAAAACTCGTCGGAAAAATAGTTTGCGCCCGCCCCGTCAAGCCCCATAGGTTCTTAACCACGGAAACGGCGGCTTCTTCGAAGCCCTGTCTTCGTGCTGTACTTGTCCAAATGGCTGTACTTGTCCTAAAAGCATGAGGGTCCGGCTCACCCCGAGCCCTCCGAGACGCCGAGAGGAGGCGATTCCAGTGATCAGCATCATCCAGAACATCAAGACCAGCACCGCCAAAATGACCGATCTCTCGGTCGTCTCCGCCTGCACGCTCGGCTTCTCCGCCGGCGCGCCCGTGTCCTCGGTGGCCCCGGCCTCCTTCGCGTCCTCCGCTCTCCTTGGCAGCGGTCTGTCCGGCTCCGGTATGCCCGTTCTCGGCATGCCCGGTCTGCTGGCCGATCGCCCGGAGCGCAATGAGCGACCGACCAAGGCACTGGAAGCAGGAGTAGTGGGCAAGGCCCAGGCCACGGCCTATGGCTTTGCGGCGACCGGTGCCGGCATTGAGCAGAAGCAGCAGACGACGCAGCACCACACGATGTGGGCCTTCCGTGGGCTCGAACCCTGGAGTGATCCAGTCTGATCGACGATCAGACCGGCGCCTTCAGGGCCGCGGAACCCCACCAGGGATCCGCGGCCCTTCTGTTTGTCCCCGAACGGGGACGACGGAGCGAAGGGGCCTCGGGACCAGCAGCATCCGGTACCAGCAGAAACCCCGGCCCACCGGCCGGAACGACCAGACGAGGAAAAACACCCGTGCAACTCGAAGCGCACGCCCCGTCCGTACCGCCTTCCGAAACGATCCCGCCGCCCGGCCTCACGGAGGACTCCGCCTTGACCCCCCTCACCGCGCTGACCGCGCTCGACGACGCCATCGAGAACCTCGGCGTACCCGTCCCCTGCCGCTCGTTCGACCCGGAGGTCTTCTTCGCCGAGTCCCCGGCCGACGTCGAGTACGCCAAGTCGCTCTGCCGGACCTGCCCGCTGATGGCGGCCTGCCTCGCGGGTGCCAAGGAGCGCCGGGAGCCCTGGGGTGTCTGGGGCGGCGAGCTCTTCGTCCAGGGCGTGGTCGTCGCCCGCAAGCGGCCCCGTGGCCGTCCGCGCAAGAACCCGGTCGCGGCATGAACGTCACCGGAACCATCGACCGTCCCCTCACGCACGATCCCCAGAAGCAGGCCCCGATGACCTCGCCCGCCCACGAGCCCTCCGGCTCCGCGACCCCAGACGTTTCGATCATCGGCGCCCGCCGCTCGCGCCAGAACAGGACCCGCGAAATGCAACTCATCCCAGAAGCCCTGGCCCGTGCCCATATGCACGACCGCCTGCGGGAAGCCGACGCGGAACGCCAGGCCCTGCGCCTGGTCGCCGCCCGGCGCATGCAGCGCCGCGCCGAGCGCGTCTCGATGCGCGCCCGCCGCGCGCTCGCCATGGCCGTCATGCACTGATCCAGGCAGCAGCCGTACCGAACAACACGCGGGGGCCGGTCCGAACGGACCGGCCCCCGCGGTGCGTTGTCCTGCCGCCGGACGCTCGTCGGGTTATCGTCACAAAGGTGAACGAAGCCCCGGCCCCCGAGGCCGCCTACGTGTGCGCCCGCTGTGGCAGGACCGCCCGGGAGCTGCCCCTCACCTGGACCTGCTCGGTGGAGAACGGCGCCCGCCAGTACTTCTGCGAGGAGTGCGCCCGCGCCAACATCAGGGCCATCGAGGGCCGCCTCGACTCCTCCTGGTGGTGAGGACCGGCCCCCCACCCGGCGGCGCCGCCCGCCCCGCTACCCGGCCTCGGCGAAGCCGGGCAGCCACGCGGCCAGCTCGTCCCGCAGCCGGACCGTCGCGTTCAGCTGGCACAGCACCCCGATCGTGCTCAGCGTCACCCGGTGTATCAGCAGGTACGAGGGCGGCAGATTGAGCTGCTTGCCCAACTGGTGGGCGGGGGACCGGGGGTCGGCGATCCGGGCCGCCTGGGTGCGCATCCAGCCGCGGGTGAAGACGAAGGAGTCCGCCTCGGCCGGCTCGATGATCGGCAGCAGGTACTCCAGGACCTCGTCCGGGTCGAGCGCGATGGACTCCTTCACGAAGCCCTCCGCGCGCAGCAGCTCGTAGACCGTCTCCGCGTCCCCGGCCAGGGTCGTGCGCAGACAGGTGCCGATCGTCTCCGGAAGACCACCGGGCAGCCGGTCCACGGTGCCGAAGTCCAGCACCCCCAGCCGCCACCCGCCCGGCCCGCCGTCCTCGTCCCCGACGGGTCCCGGCAGCAGCCGGAAGTTGCCCGGGTGCGGATCGGCGTGCAGCAGACCGGTGCGCGCGGGCCCGGAGAAGAGGAAGCGGGCCAGCAGCTGGCCCGCCCGGTCCCGTTGCTCCGGCGTGCCGTCCGCGATCACCTCCGAGAGCGGGACGCCGTCGATCCACTCCGTCACCAGGACCTGCTCCGACTGGTGCACCACCGCGGGGACCACCACGTCCGGGTCGTCCGCGAACTCCTCGGCGTGCTTCCGCTGCGCCTCGGCCTCCAGGGCGTAGTCCAGCTCCTCCGCGACGCGGTCGCGCAACTCCGTGATCAGCGGCTTGATGTCCATGCCGGGGATCAGCGGCCCGAGCAGCCGGGCGAAGCGGCTCAGCTGCGTCAGGTCCGACAGCAGGGCGTCCCCCGCCCCCGGATACTGCACCTTCACCGCGACCTCGCGGCCGTCGTGCCACACCGCCCGGTGCACCTGACCGATCGAGGCCGCCGCCGCGGGCTTCTCCTCGAACTCCAGGAACAGCTCCCGCCACTCCTCGCCGAGCCGCTCCGCGAGCACCGCGTGCACCGTGCGTGTCGGCATCGGCGGCGCCGCCTCCTGCAACTTGGTGAGCGCCGCCCGGTAGGGCCCCGCGACCTCCTCGGGGAGCGCCGACTCGAAGACGGACATGGCCTGCCCGAACTTCATCGCCCCGCCCTTGAGCTCGCCGAGCACCTTGAACAACTGCTCGGCGGTGCGCTGCTGGAGCTCCCGCGCGACGATCTCCGCCGACTTCCCGCCGATCCGCTTGCCGAGCCCCCAGGTGGCCCGGCCCGCGAAGCCCAGCGGCAACGCGGCCAACTTGGCGGTCCGGGTGACCGCCTTCCGGGGAAGATCAGACATGCGCCCTCCAAGTCCCAGACTGCCGTGCCGGGCAGGCCCTACCCGGCCATTGTGTCCTGCGCCCTCCCCGCCGCTGAGGCATGCTCCCCCCTCCGCGCGCGCCCGGCCCCGCACGGACACGCCGGATGGGCCCGCACCGGCTCCACGCGCCACTCCAGCAGCGGCAGCGACACCTCCCAGCGGGCCCCCGCGCTGGACGGCGGGTCGCCGTCCAGGAAGGCCAGGGCGTGCGCCGCCGCCAGACCCGCGACCGCCGAGGCCAGCGCCACGTCGCAGGCCGGCAGCGGATGCGGCCTGCCGGAACGCCACTGGGCGGGCAGCCGGGGCCAGACGGGCTCCCGCTCGCACCGCTCCCGCTGCGCGCACCCGGCGCACGCGGTGGCCCCGGGCAGCACCAGCGGGCCCACCACGCCCGTCGCCTCCAGGACCCCCGCGTACAGATGGGGCGTGCCGGTGGAGAGCCAGCTCTCGGCCGGCAGCGGGTCGGGCACGTACGCCCCGAGGCCGTCCCGGGGCGTCACCACCACGAGTGAGAGCCCGGGTTCGGCACCGCCGTCACCCGGTCCGGTACGAAGCTCGCGCGGCGGGCGCCCGCCGGGTGCCGAGCGGCCCACCAGACGCCGGGCCGCCACCGCGCGGCGCTCGCCGACCGCCTCGGCCGGCAGCCCGCCCGGGGACACCTCCCACGGCGCGACCGTGCCCGCGTCCAGGACTTCCACCCGGCCCACCCCCGCCGCCGAGAGGAGCGCCGCCACGGCCGCGCCGACCCGCCCGGCGCCCCTGACCTGGACCCGCTGGGCCCGCCGGGCGGCCAGCACCCGCGCCGCCCCGTCCGGAGCGCGGTGGACGACGGAGAGCGAGGCCAGGTCCGCGCGCACCGGGTCGAACGCCGGGTCCGCCCGGCGCGCCGAGGCGTCCGCGATGAGCCCGGCCGCCGCGAGCCGCCCGAGCAGCGCTTCCAGGTGCCCGTCGGGCAGCCCCAGGGCCCGGGCCTCCGCCCGCAGCAGCTCCGTCCCGCGGGTCCCGTCGAACAGACCGATCAGGCTGCCGGTGGTCGTGTCGACCGGGCCGAGGACGACCGCGTGCGCGGGCGTCACCCCGAACTGCACGTACCGCAGATTGCGCCAGGCGCGCCGCAGCGCCGGTTTGACCATCGGATGCATGACCCCGCCCCCCGTGAATCCGTAAACGATCTTTCTTCGTCGTGACGCGCCGTTCATCGGTGATGTCGGCTCCGTCGTCAGATTGCCCGGGCGGTGCGCCTGATGCGGAAAGTTGTCCACAGGGCCGTGGCATTAATCATTTGAATGGCGCGGGACTTCCCGCGCCGCCAACGGGTAACGTCGGGGCCGTGCCGGCCGACCCACAGAGCAGCCTGACGAGCAATCCGCCCCGCGGTTCGGGGAGGGGGGCGGTCGAGGTCCGGAGAAGCTCACGCCGGAGCAGAACCGTCTCCGCCTACCGCGAGGGCGACCGGACCGTCGTGCTCATCCCCGCCCGGATGTCGGAGGCGGAGGAGCAGCGCTGGGTCACCGTCATGCTGGACAAGCTGGCGGCCCAGGAGAGCCGCGGCGTCCTCGGCGACCGGGAACTCATCGAGCGCGCCGAACGCCTGGCCGAGCAGTACTTCGGCGGCCGGGCCCGCCCCAGCTCCGTGCGCTGGGTGACCAACCAGAACACCCGCTGGGGCTCCTGCACCCCCTCCGAGGGCAGCATCCGCCTCTCCCACCGGCTCCAGGGCATGCCCGAGTACGTCGTCGACTACGTCCTCTGCCACGAGCTGGCCCACCTCCTCGTGCCCGGTCACGGACCGGACTTCTGGCGGCTCCTGGAGGCCTATCCGCGCACCGAGCGGGCCCGCGGCTACCTCGAGGGCGTGGTCGCCGCCGGGCGGCTGCCGCACCTGCCGGCCGCGCGCGAGGAGTGATTCCGGCCAGGCTCCGGTTCTGTACCGAATGCGTCCCGGCTTGTCCGAATGTCAGGGACAGCCGTTAGCCTGGCGCGACGCAATCGTGCATAGGGATGGGGGACGGTCGTCACATATGGCCAGGGAATTCCAACGCGGCCACAAGGCCAAGATCAGTGATCTCACGGCGGGCACCGATCTGTACGTGGGCGTGCAGATCGCGGCGCCCGGCCTGAGCTTCGACATCAGCTGCTTCGGCCTCGACACGGACGAGCGGCTCTCCGACGACCGGTACTTCGTCTTCTTCAACCAGCCGAAGTCCCCCGAGGAGTCCATCCAGCTGCTCGGCGCGCAGGCCGGCGACACCGAGTCCTTCCGCGTCACCCTCGACCGGGTGCCCGCGCACATCCAGAAGCTGTCGTTCACCGCGACCATCGACGGCGACGGGCAGATGTCGCAGGTCGGCCCCGGCTGGATCCGGATCGTCGCGGGCGGCGAGGAAGTCGCCCGCTACGCCTTCACCGGCGCCGAGTTCTCCACCGAGCGCGCGGTCATGCTCGGCGACTTCTACCTGAAAGACGTCTGGCGCTTCGCCGCCGTCGGCCAGGGCTTCGACGGCGGACTGGAGGCCCTGCTCAAGAACTTCGGCGGCGAGGTCGCCGAGGAGGAGCCGGCCCCGCAGCAGGCCCCGGCCGCCGCCCCCGGCTTCGCCCCGCCCGCGCAGGCCGCCGCGCCGCCGGCCTTCGGCGCCCCCGCCGCGCCCCCGGCCCCCGCGCCCGCCCCGGCCCCCTCCTTCGGAGGCCCGCCCGCCGCGCCCCCGGCTCCCGCGCCCGCCCCGGCGCCCGCGCCGATGCACGCCGCGCCGACGATGGCCGCCCCGCTGGCGGCCCCGGCTCCCGCGCCCGCCCCGCCCGCCCCGGCCCCGGCGCCGTACGGGCAGCCGCCGCAGCCCCCGCAGTACGGTCAGGTCCCCGGCCAGACCCCGCCGCCCGGCGCCTACGGCCAGCCGGCCCCCGCCCCGTACGGCCAGCCGCAGTACGGCCAGGCCCCCGGCCAGTTCGCCCCGCAGCACGGCATGCCGCAGGGCGTCCCCCAGGGCGCCCCCGCCACCGGCGCCGGACTCGCCGCCGCGCTCGCGCCGTACAAGGAGGCCCCGACCGGCGCCCGCTGGACGCCGCAGAACCAGCAGCTCATGCGGGTCGACCTCGCCATGGGCGGCGCCCCCGTCCTGGCCCGCCAGGGCTCCATGGTCATGTACCAGGGCAAGGTCGACTTCGCCTACAAGGGAGCCGGATTCGCCGGCCGGATCGTCGGCAACGCCACCGGCCAGGAGATGCAGCTGATGCGCTGCACCGGCCGCGGCCAGGTCTTCCTCGCCGAGAACGGCGCCCATCTGCACCCGATCGAGCTCCAGGGCGACGGCATCTGCGTCTCCGCCGAGAACGTGCTCGCCTTCGACGAGTCGCTCCACCACGAGGTGCGGCGCATCGAGGGCCACGGCATCCCCGGCGGAGCCCTGTTCACCATGCAGTTCCAGGGCACCGGCACCGTCATCGTGAAGACCCAGGGCGTGCCCGTCGTGCTGCCCGTCACGCCGACCACCTTCGCCGACTGCAACGCCGTCGTCGCCTGGTCGTCCGCCTCCCAGGTGATCCTCTCCAGCCAGGTCCGGCTGCGCCGCAACGCGTACCCCGGCCACAGCGGGGAGACCGTCAACCTCCAGTTCCGGGGCGCTCCCGGCAACTTCATCGTCGTCCAGCCCTACGAGGTCTGAGGGAGCCCGGAACCATGAACCAGCAACTCGCGGGCTACGCCCCGACCCCCGTCACGGCCCGCATGGAGAACCACGGGCGCTCCATGCTCAAGGTCGCCATGGCCACCGGCCAGGACCTCTACGCGCGCACCGGCTCGATGGTCGCCTACGAGGGCTTCATCACCTACGAGCCCAACCCGCCGGCCGTCCGCCAGGTCGCCCAGCAGTGGCTCACCGGCGAGGGCGCCCCCGTCATGAAGTGCTCCGGCGACGGACTGCTCTACCTGGCCGACTACGGCGCCGACGTCGTCGTCATCAACCTCAGCAACGAGGCACTCTCCGTCAACGGCAGCAACCTGCTCGCCTTCGACGCGCACCTCCAGTGGGGCGTCGAGCGGGTCAAGGGCCTCGCCAAGTTCGCCGGACAGGGCCTGTTCAACGTCCAGGTCGCGGGCACCGGCTGGGTCGCGCTCACCTCGCGCGGCACGCCGATCGTCGTCGACTGCGGCCGCGGCGAGGACGAGACCTACGTCGACCCGGACGCGCTCGTCGCCTGGTCCCCGGCGCTCAAGGTCAAGGGCAAGCGCAGCTTCAAGGCCTCCTCCCTCATCGGGCGGGGCAGCGGCGAGGCCTTCCAGATGGCCTTCTCCGGCCAGGGCATCGTCGTCGTACAGCCGAGCGAGGACAGCTCCGACCGCCTTCGGGCCCGGGGCTGAGGGGGAGCGAGAACACCATGCAGAGCCCGCTTTTCAACCACGCCGAACAGCAGAGCCAGGAGCGGTACGTCATCCAGAACCCGCAGCTGCTGCGGGTCACCCTCGGCGGCCAGGACGACGTCCTGGCCCGCAAGGGAGCGATGGTCGCCTACCAGGGGCTCGTCGACTTCGACGGCGAGTACCAGACCTCCGGCCAGCGCCGGGCCCGCGCCCGCACCGGTGAGGGACTCGACCTCATGCGCTGCTCCGGCCAGGGCACCGTCTACTTCGCCAACCTCGCGCAGAACATCCACGTGATGGAGGTCGAGCAGGAGGGCCTGACCGTCGACAGCTCGTACGTCCTCGCGCTCGACTCGACGCTGCACACCGAGGTCATCGCCGTCGACAGCCAGTACGGGGTCTCCGGCACCGGCAAGTACCAGCTGAACATCTCCGGCCGCGGCAAGGTCGCCCTGATGACCTCCGGCCAGCCCCTGATGATGCAGGTCACGCCCGACAAGTACGTGAGTGCCGACGCGGACGCGATCGTCGCCTGGTCCAGCGGGCTGCGGGTCCAGATGCAGGCGCAGACCCACAACTCCGGCGTCCGGCACCGCCGCGGCGGCACCGGCGAGGGCTGGGAGCTCAGCTTCCTCGGCCAGGGCTTCGCCCTCGTCCAGCCCAGCGAGGTCATGCCGCCGCAGCACGCCGCCGTCGGACAGGGCCTCGCCGCCCAGTACGGCGTCGGCCAGCACGGCGCCCACGCCCAGAACCAGAACAACGCCTGGAGCTGACGCACCCGCGGACGGGTAAGGGGCGGTCGCCGTGGCGACCGCCCCTTACCCGTGTCCGGCACGCACGCGCCGGACCGAGCCGTTACGCGGCGAGCCGCGCCAGCGTCCGCTCCAGGAGCAGCACCACCGACGTGTCCGCCACGCCCGCCACCTCGTCGTACGCGAACCAGCGCAGGTCCAGCGACTCCTCGCTGATCTCCGCCTCCGCCCCGGCCGGGGCCAGCGCCGCGTACTGCACGTCCAGGTGCCAGTGGCAGGGCGCCGGGATCGGGTGCCGGTCCAGCCGCACCGGGCCGCCCGGCAGCAGCGTCAGGCCCGCGATGCCGGACTCCTCCGTCGCCTCGCGCAGCGCCGCCGCCTCGACCGTCGGATCGCCCGGCTCGCAGTGGCCGCCCATCTGCAGCCACATCTTCAGCTTCTTGTGCAGGGTGAGCAGCACCCGCCCGCGCGAGGGGTCGATCACGAGCGCGCTGCTCGTGAGGTGACCCGCCGTGCACGGCTTGTACATGCCGCCCTCGTGCTCCGCGAGGTGCGCCAGATAGGCGTCACGGAGCTCCGGCTGGTCCTCGTACCCCTTCAGGACGAGGACCGCGTCGTCGCGCAGCGTCACTCCTTGCCGCCCTCGGACTCGCCCTTGCCCTGCTCCCCGGGGGTCTCCCCGTCGCCCTTCGCGGCCTCGCCGAGCATCTTGTCGAGCTCGGAGAAGTCCAGGTGCTCACGGTGCACGAAGCCGTCCGGGTCGTCCAGGTCGGTCGCCGTCGGCAGCATGTCCGGGTGCTCCCACAGCGCGTCCCGGCCGTCCGTCCCGCGCGCGTCCGTGAGCGAGGCCCACAGCCGGGCCGCGTCCCGCAGCCGGCGCGGACGCAGCTCGAGGCCGATCAGCGTGGCGAAGGTCTGCTCCGCGGGGCCACCCGTCGCCCGGCGCCGGCGCAGCGTCTCGCGCAGCGCGTCCGCCGAGGTCAGCCGGGACTTCGCGGCCTCGTGGACCACCGCGTCCACCCAGCCCTCGACCAGCGCGAGCGCCGTCTCCAGACGGGCCAGGGCCGCCTTCTGCTCCGGCGTGTCCTCCGGCTGGAACATGCCCTGCTGGAGCGCCTCCTGCAACTGCTCGGGGTGGGTCGGGTCCAGCTGGCCCACCGCCTCCTCCAGCTTGGAGGTGTCGACCTTGATCCCGCGCGCGTAGCCCTCGACCGCGCCGAACAGGTGCGAGCGCAGCCACGGCACGTGGGCGAAGAGACGCTGGTGCGCCGCCTCGCGCAGGGCCAGGTAGAGCCGGACCTCCTCCGGGGGGACGCCCAGGTCCTTGCCGAAGGCCGCCACGTTCAGCGGCAGCAGCGCCGCGCGGCCGGCCGGGCCGAGCGGCAGCCCGACGTCCGTCGAGCCCACGACCTCGCCCGCGAGCGCGCCCACGGCCTGCCCGATCTGCTGGCCGAACATGGCGCCGCCCATGGAGCGCATCATGCCGATCAGCGGGCCCGCCATGGCCTGCATCTCCTGCGGGAGCACGTCACCCATCGCCGTACCGACCCGCTCGGCGACCGGGTCGACCAGCTGCTGCCAGGCCGGGAGGGTCGCCTCGACCCACTCGGCACGGCTCCAGGCCACCGCGGTGTTCGCGCCCGAGGGGAGCGAGGTCGCCTGGTCCAGCCACAGGTCGGCGAGGCGCACCGCCTCCTCGACCGCCGCCTTCTCGGACGGGCCGACGCTGGCGTCCTTCGTGCCGTCGGGCGTGCCCTGGGCCACGACCTGGCGCGCGATCTGCTTGGCCATGTCCCAGTTGACCGGGCCGCCCTCGTAGCTGAGCATCTGGCCGAGCTGCTGGAACGCCGCGCCCAGGTCCTGGGGGTTCAGCGATCCGAACATCGCGGCGAACGGGTTGTCCGCGCCGCCGGGACCACCGGCGCCGCCCATGCCGGGCAGCCCGCCGAAACCGAACGGGTCGCCGCCCTGGCCACCGGACCCCTGGCCACCTCCGGCGGGGTCCTTCTTCTTGCCTTCGTCGCCGTTCTCCGGCTCCTCCGGCGGAAGGCCGAATCCGAATGGGGTGTCGCTCACAGGTTTCCTCGGCTCGTAGGGCCGCCGGCTTCTCGTCCGACGGCGGGTTCTCGGCTCGGCTCGCCTCCCCGACTACACACCACCAGCGTAGACATCCGTGCCGGATCCGGGCTCGGTGCTCCGCCGGGCCGTGGGCTGCGGCAGGATGGACGCCACCTGGTACGTACGCGTCATTCACGTACGTACTGAAGACAACCGCTGGAGACGCCCGGTGAGTTCCCCAGATCCTCAGGTTCGCGCAGCGCGAAACCACTCGGCCAGGTCCGCCGCGCGCGGACCCGTCGTCGCGGTCACCGGTGCCGCGACAGGCGTCGGCGACCTCCTGACCAGGCGCCTCGCCGCCTCCGACGAGATCAAGCAGCTCGTCGCGATCGACGAGCGCCGGGGCGAGGTGCCCGAGGCGCAGTGGCACATCCTCGACGTACGAGATCCGGCCATCGCGGAGAAGCTGCGCGGTGTGGACGTGGTCGTGCACCTCGCCGTCGACCTCGACCTGGAGACCGACCCGGCCGCCCGCACCGCCTACAACGTGCGCGGCACCCAGACCGTCCTCACGGCCGCCGCCGCGGCCGGGGTGCACCGGGTGGTGCTCTGCACCTCCACGATGGTCTACGGGGCCCTGCCCGACAACGACATCCCGCTCTCCGAGGACGCCGAGCTGCGCGCCACCGCCGAGGCCACCGGCGTCGGCGACCTCCTGGAGATCGAGCGCCTGGGCCGCCGCGCCCCGCGCGCCCACCCCGGCCTCAACGTGACCGTGGTGCGGCCGGCCGTCCTGATCGGCGGTACGGACACGGCACTGACCCGCTACTTCGAGTCACCCCGGCTCCTCGTCGTCGCCGGATCCCGTCCCACCTGGCAGTTCTGCCACGTGGACGACCTGGTCAGCGCCCTGGAGTACGCGGCCCTGGAGAAGGTCGACGGCGAGTTCGCGGTCGGCTGCGAGGGCTGGCTTGAGCAGGAGGAGGTCGAGGAGCTGTCCGGCATCCGCCGCATGGAGCTGCCCTCGGCCGTCGCCCTGGGCGCGGCGGCCCGGCTGCACCGGATCGGGCTCACTCCGTCCCCGGCGGGCGACCTCGCGTACACGATGCACCCCTGGGTGGTCAGCGTCGGGCGGCTGCACGACGCCGGCTGGCGGCCGCGGTGGACCAACGAGGAGGTGCTCGCCGCGCTCCTGGAGGAGGTCCAGGGCCGGCACACCGTCGCCGGACGCCGGCTCGGGCGCAAGGACGCGACGGCGGCCGGTGCGGCCGGTGCGACGGTGGCGCTGCTCGGCACGGCGGCCCTGGTCCGGCAGATGCGGAAGCGCCGGGGCCTGTAGGACCCTCCTACGGAGGGTCGGCGCGGCCGGTCGAAAACGCTATTCCGCGTTGTCCGCGCGGTGCGGCACGATGGTGGGCATGGCACACACGCACGCCCACCCCAGCGACCACCCCGGCGAGCTGGGCGGGGACGACCCGATCAGGCTCCTCGCGATCCGCGACACCGAGCTCTCGGTCGACGAGGTCTTCCGCGCCGTCGGCGACGACGCCGCCGGTGGGATGACGCTCTTCGTGGGCACGGTGCGCAACCACGACGGCGGTGCCGACGTCGACGCCCTGGGCTACTCCTGCCACCCCTCCGCCGAGGCGGAGCTGCGCCGGGTCGCCGAGAAGGTCGTGGCCGACCACCCGGTCCGCGCGCTGGCCGCCGTCCACCGGGTGGGTGACCTCCATGTGGGTGACATCGCGGTCGTCGTCGCCGTCTCCTGCCCGCACCGGGCCGAGGCGTTCGAGGCATGCCGCAAGCTCATCGACGACCTCAAGCACGAGGTCCCGATCTGGAAGCACCAGACCTTCTCGGACGGCACCGAGGAGTGGGTCGGGGCTTGCTGAGGCTTTGACCCCGAGTCTGGGGGCCTGCTGAAGATCTGCTGATCACGCAAGGCGCCACGCCGACGAGCCGTAGTCGAACGCCCCGATTTGCGTAACCGCCCCCCAGGTACGAGCGTTGATTCCGCGGATGAATAATCTGCTGATCCACTCACTGGGGACCATTGGGGATGGGAGGTCGGGATGGCAGCGCTCGCGTGGTTGCTGATTCCGCTTTTCGCAGTCGTCGGCGCGGCGATATGGGGAAGCTGGGCTTCACGCAACAAGACCATCGGGGACGTCGCCGAACTCGCGGGTTACGCGCGGTTCAGGGACGCCATGGAGCGTTCCCACGCCCCCGCTTCCGTTTCGGCCCGCCCGGAGCACGAGACGGCCCCCGCCGCCGCGCCGACCCCGGCCGCGAGTTCCACCAGCGGCTGAGCCCCGAAGGCGCACTCACAGGCCGGTCCCGTACTGTCGTTCCATGCCACGCCGCACCGCGACGATGCTCGCCTCCACCCTGGTCCTGATCACGCTGCTCTGCGTGGGCGTCCTCATCCCGGTGCCGTACTCGGAGATGAGCCCCGGTCCGACGGTGAACACCCTCGGCGAGGCGCGCGGAGAGCCGGTCCTCCAGATCTCGGGTCGTCAGACCTACCCGACCACCGGCCACCTCAACATGACGACGGTCCGTGTCACCGGCGCGGACTACAACATGAACGCGGTCGAGGCCGTCTACGGCTGGCTCGCCCACGACAGCGTGGTCGTCCCGCACGACACGCTCTACCCGGACGGCAAGACCGAGGAGCAGTCGAGCCAGGAGAACGCCGAGGAGTTCAGCCAGTCCCAGGAGAGCGCCAAGGTCGCCGCCCTCAAGGAGCTGGGCATCCCGGTGACCACCCGGGTCGTCGTCGCCACCGTTGTCAAGAACACCCCCGCCGAGGGCAAGCTGCACGCGGGCGACGTGATCCGCGCGGTCGACGGCGTGGCCGTCAAGGAGCCGGGCGACGTCGCCAAGCAGGTCACCAAGCGCAAGCCCGGTCAGGACGTGGAGTTCACGATCGTCCCCGCCAAGGAGGCGGCCGCGGCGGAGAAGGCCCACAAGGACGCCACGGCGACGAAGAAGGTGGTCCTCACCACCGCGAAGTCGCAGGAGGGGGACCGGGCCATCGTCGGCATCCAGGCCGGCACCGACCACGTCTTCCCGTTCACCATCGACATCAACCTGGCCGACGTCGGCGGCCCCAGCGCCGGCCTGATGTTCGCGCTGGGCATCGTCGACAAGCTGACCCCCGAGTCCCTCACCGGCGGCAAGTTCATCGCCGGCACCGGCACCATCGACGACAAGGGCAAGGTCGGCCCGATCGGCGGCATCGAGATGAAGCTGGTCGGCGCGCGCGACGCGGGCGCCGAGTACTTCCTCACCCCGGCGGACAACTGCGCGGCCGCCGCCGCCGACACCCCGGACGGACTCACCCTCGTCAAGGTCGGCACCATCGGCGACGCGACCAAGGCCCTGGAGCAGCTGCGCAAGGGCGACACCGCCGCCCTGCCCAGCTGCTCCAAGAGCTGACCCCACCGCCGGGCGGGGGCGGCCGGCCCCGTTACGAGGCGAAGGTCGCCGACAGCGCGTCCGCGAGGCCCGGCACCAGGTCGGGCCCGGTCAGCACCTCGTTCGGCGAGTCCTTCTCGCGCAGCCGGATCGCGGCCTCGCGGGAGCCGTCGCGCAGCACGGCCACGGTCATCCGGACCTCCTGGCGGTCCGGGTGCCGGGCCACCCACTTGGCGAGCGCGGCCCCGCCCAGGTCCTTGGGCACGGCGGCCTCGGCGGACGGCGGCAGCATCATCCGCTCCACGGTCAGCGCGCAGCCGGTGACCGCGGAGGGCCAGGCCACGGTCCCGAGGAACTCGTCGAGGGCCTTGCCGCGCGGCAGCTGGTCCTGCTCGATCGGGGTGTAGCCGGCGGTGGCGCCGCCGAGGCCGAGCTGGGAGGCGAGCGAGGGCTCCTGGGCGCGCAGCTTGGCCGTGTCGACCAGGGCGAAGAGACGGGCCGGCTGGTCCCAGCCGAGGCCCGACGCGTACTCGTCGATCTCGAGCACGGCGCGGGTGAGGGGGCTCGAGGCCATCTGGGGGCCGGAGGGGGAAACGTTGGACATGGACAACATCCTGCCTGGTCTTTCGCCGAAGTCCCGCCCGAAGGGTCCGCCGAGCTCTTTCCCGGGCACCGCGGAGGAAGGGAAACGGCGGCGACTCCGGGAACTCGGTAAAGCCTCAGTAAGTTGCATCAGTGGGCTCTACGATCGCGGAGCCTGCTTATCGACGCATCAACCTCGAGGGGCGCACGTTGGCTTTCCAGATGCCGGACCGCGGCGGCGGCACAGGCCCGTCCGGGCCAAGGATCAGAGTCGGCCGGCCGTCCCGGCGGGCCCGTACGCTGCTCATGACCCTGGGCGTGCTGGCCGTTCTCGCCATGGTGTTCGTGATGTTCGCGGGATTCTGGACGGACTGGCTCTGGTTCCGTTCCGTCCATTACTCGTCCGTCTTCACCACCACGCTGTGGACCAAGATCGGCCTTTTCCTCGTCTTCGGTCTGCTCATGGCCCTGGCCGTCGGCCTGAACATCTGGCTGGCGTACCGGCTGCGGCCGCCGCTGAGCGCGATGTCGCTGGAGCAGCAGAGCCTCGACCGCTACCGGATGGGGCTCGCCCCCTTCAAGAAGTGGGTGCTGCTCGCCGTCACGGCCCTGGTGGGCCTGATCGCCGGCGCCTCCGCCTCCGGGCAGTGGCGCACCTGGCTGATGTGGGTGAACGGGGTCTCCTTCGGTCAGAAGGACCCGCAGTTCCAGCTGGACGTGTCGTTCTACGCGTTCGACCTGCCCTGGTACCGCTTCCTGCTCGCCTTCGGCTTCGGCGCCACCGTGCTCTCGCTGATCGCGGCGGCCCTCACGCACTACCTGTACGGCGGACTGCGGGTCACCAGCCCGGGCGCCCGCGCCACGGCGGCGGCGACCGGACACCTGTCGGTGCTGCTCGGCGTCTTCGTGTCGCTGAAGGCCGTGGCGTACTGGCTGGACCGGTACGGCCTCGCGGTGAAGTCCAGCGACTTCAAGGCCACCGGCAACTGGACCGGTCTGCGGTACGTGGACGCCAACGCCTACCTTCCGGCGAAGACGATCCTGTTCTGCATCGCGGTGATCTGCGCGCTGCTGTTCTTCGCCACCTTGTGGCGGCGCACCTGGCAGCTGCCGGTGATCGGCTTCGGCCTGATGGTGCTCTCGGCGATCCTGATCGGCGGCCTGTACCCGGCCATCGTGCAGAAGTTCCAGGTCCAGCCGAACGAGCAGGCCAAGGAGGCGCCGTACATCAAGAAGAACATCGACGCGACGCGCAAGGCGTACGACATCGACTCCACCCAGGCGGAGAACTACTCGGGCAAGTCGACGGTCAAGGCCAAGGACCAGCTCCGCGCGGACGCCGACACGGCGGCCAGCTACCGGCTGATCGACCCGAACATCGTGTCGCCGACCTTCCAGCAGCTGGAGCAGAAGCGGAAGTACTACCAGTTCCCGCTGACCCTCGACGTCGACCGCTACCAGGGCAAGGACACCGTCGTCGGCCTGCGTGAGCTCAACATCAAGGGCATCCCGAAGCGGAACTGGATCAACGACCACTTCACCTACACCCACGGCTACGGCGCGATCATGGCCACGGGTACCCAGACGGACGCCAACGGCTCGCCGATCTTCACCGAGGCCGGACTGCCGACCACGGGCATGCTCGGCCCGTACGAGCAGCGCATCTACTACGGCGAGAAGACCGACCAGTACTCGATCGTGGGAGGGCCCCAGAAGGAGCTCGACTACGAGGCGAACGGCGAGAAGACCACCAGCTACAAGGGCGACAGCGGTGTCAGCCTCTCCAGCGCCTTCAACCGCGCCGCGTACGCGGTCGCGTTCAGCGAGCCGCAGATCCTCTACTCGGGGGCCATCGGCGACGGCTCGCGGATCCTGTACAACCGCACGCCCAAGGAGCGCGTCGAGGCGGTCGCCCCCTGGCTGACCATCGACGGCGACGCCTACCCGGCGGTCGTGGACGGACGCATCCAGTGGATCGTCGACGCGTACACCACCACCAACGGCTACCCGTACGCCTCGCGCACCACCCTCGGCGACACCACGGCCGACTCCCTGACGGTCGGCAACCAGCAGCGCGCGGTCGTCGCCCAGCAGAACCAGGTCAACTACATCCGCAACTCGGTGAAGGCCACCGTCGACGCCTACGACGGCACGGTGAACCTCTACCAGTGGGACGAGCAGGACCCCGTCCTCAAGACCTGGATGAAGGCGTTCCCCGGCACGGTCAAGGACCGCGGGCAGATCGACGCCGACCTCATGAAGCACCTGCGCTACCCGCAGGACATGTTCAAGGTCCAGCGCGAGCTCCTCACCCGCTACCACGTGCAGGACCCGGCCCAGTTCTACAGCGGCTCGGACGCCTGGCAGGTGCCGGACGACCCGACCAACAAGGACGGCAACGCGGTGCCGCCGTACTACCTGAGCATGAAGATGCCCGGGGAGTCGGCCGAGCAGTTCTCGCTGACGACGACGTTCACCCCGGCCGGCCGGCCCAACCTGGGCGCCTTCATGGCGGTGGACGCCGACGCCAACAGCAAGGACTACGGCAAGATAAGGCTGCTGAGAGTCACCTCGGACGTCCCAGGACCCCAGCAGGTGCAGAACAAGCTCAACAGCCTTCCGTCCGTGGCGACCTTCGTCCGGGACATGAAGGGTGCCGACTCCGACATCCTCTACGGCAACCTGCTGACGGTGCCGCTCGACGGCGGCTTCCTCTACGTCGAGCCGGTGTACGCCCAGGGCCGCAACGCGCAGTACCCGCTGCTGAAGAAGGTCGCGGTGTCCTACGTGGACGCGGACCAGCCGGACGGCGACACCACCAAGGACACCACGGTGTTCGAGGACAACCTGACGTCCGCCCTCAACGCGGTCTTCGGGGTCGACGGCACCACCCCGCCGCCGACGCAGCCGCCGGGCACCACCAAGCCGCCGCAGCCGGCGACCAACGACGCCGCGCTGAAGCAGGCCATCGCCGACGCGCAGAAGGCGTACGACGACGGTGAGGCCGCGCTCCAGAAGGGCGACTGGACGGCGTACGGCAAGTCACAGCAGGCCCTGCAGGACGCGCTCCAGCGCGCGGCGGACGCCGGGGCGAAGCTGCAGAGCGGCACCGGGGGCGCCAAGCCCGCGCCGAAGACGAGCCCCGGTACGGCCCCGAGCACGTCGGCCAGCCCGCCGGCCGCCCCGGGGGGCTGAGGACGCCGTTTCGGTTCCACTCCCGCGTCGTGATACGTTGTATTCACCGACGCGGGGTGGAGCAGCTCGGTAGCTCGCTGGGCTCATAACCCAGAGGTCGCAGGTTCAAATCCTGTCCCCGCTACTGAAGACGAAGGCCCGGATCCATCTGGATTCGGGCCTTCGTCATGTCCTGAGGACGTGGCACGCGTCCCGAAGAGCGGTGCGGAGGGGGCGAGTTGGGACGATCCGTGTTTGACTTGTCTCCCTGTGGGCATGTCGACAAAACGCTGAAGTGACCTCACCGGCTGAGCTATACCAGGTGTACGCGGGTTGCGGGTGGTGCGACGATGGTATTTATGGGGGACAGGGCAACTCTGTTGGAGACAGGGCGGTTTGTGCAGCGGCATCCGAGAAACGCCGCAGACGACATCATCGAGGCCGCGGGGGCCGTCGATGAGACCGTCGACACCACCGCCGACCACGAGAACGAGGCCGAGACCGAGGCCCACCACCGGCGCTCCGCCGAGAACGGCGACGCCGCGTCCATGAGCGTCCTCGGCGCACTGCTGCTGCGCCGCGGCGACCTGGACGGCGCCGAGCCGTACCTGCGCGGCGCCACCGCCGAGGGCGACCGCGCCGCCGCGAACAACCTGGGCGTGCTGCTGCACCAGCGCGGCTACCCGGACGAGGCCGCCGGCTGGTGGCGGGTCGCCGCCGTCGCCGGCTCCGCGCCCGCCGCGCACGCCCTCGGCCGCCACCACCGCGAGCGCGGCGACGAGCCCGGCGCCGAGTACTGGCTGCGCCAGTCCGCCGAGCAGGGCCACGCCCTCGGCGCGTACGCCCTCGCCGACCTCCTGGAGCACCGCAGCGACGTCGGCGCCGAGCGCTGGCTGCGCGCCGCCGCCGAGCAGGGACACCGCGAGGCCGCCTACCGGCTCGCCCTCTCCCTGGAGCGGCGCGCGACCGAGCCCGCCCGCGGCCCGCACAGCTACGACACCGCCACCGGACTGCGGACCACCGCCGACGGCCCCGCCGCCGGCGACGGCACCGGCGCGCCCAAGAGCGGGCTCACCGAGGCCGAGCAGTGGTTCCGGCAGGCCGCCGCGCGCGGGCACCGGCGGGCCGCCCTGCACCTGGGCGTCCTCCTGGAGAAGCGCGGGGAGCTCAAGGAGGCCGGGCGCTGGTACCTGACCTCCGCCAAGGACGGCGAGGCCAAGGCGGCCTGCGCGCTCGGCTTCCTGCTGCGCGACGCCGGCGACGAGGAGAGCGCCGCCGTGTGGTGGCTGCGCGCCGCCCAGGACGGCGACGGCAACGCCGCCAACGCGCTCGGCGCGCTGCACGCCGCCCGGGGCGAGCAGCAGACCGCCGAGCGCTGGTACCGCGCCGCCATGGACGCGGGCGACGTCAACGGCGCCTACAACCTCGGCCTGCTCTGCGCCGCGCAGGAGCGCACCGCGCAGGCCGAGCAGTGGTACCGCCGCGCGGCCTACGCCGGCCACCGGGAGGCCGCCAACGCGCTCGCCGTGCTGCTCCTGCAGGCCGGGGACGCGGGCGGCGCCGAACCCTGGTTCTCCAAGGCCGCCGAGGCCGGCAGCGTCGACGCCGCCTTCAACCTCGGCATCCTCCACGCGGGCCGCGACGACGACCGTACGGCGCTGAGCTGGTACGAGCGGGCCGCGGCCGGCGGGCACACCGAGGCGGCGCTCCAGGTCGGCATCGCCTGCCTGCGCGACGGCGACGAGCAGACCGCCGAGCGGCATCTGCGCTGCGCCGCGGGCGGCGGCAGCGCCGAGGCCGCCTTCCGGCTCGCCTCGGTCCTCGACGCGCGCCGCCCCGAGCCCGGCCCGCCGGTCCTCGGCGCGCCGCGCGAGGAGAAGAGCGAGTGCGAGGAGTGGTACGAGCGGGCCGCCCAGCAGGGCCACCGCCGCGCCCAGGTGCGCGTCGGCATGCTCGCCGCCGGACGCGGTGACGTCGCCGAGGCCGCCCGCTGGTACCGGGAGGCGGCCGAGGCCGGCTCCCGCAACGGCGCCTTCAACCTGGGGCTGCTGCTCGCCCGCGAGGGCGGTGAGCGGGAGGCGGCCCTGTGGTGGACGCGCGCCGCGCACGCCGGCCACGGCCGGGCCGCGCTGCGGCTCGCCCTGCTCGCGGCGCGCCGCGGGGAGCTGACCGAGGGGCGCCGCTGGTGCGCCCGCGCGGTGGAGCTCGGCCCCGCCGAGGTGGCGGAGCGGGCCGCCCGGCTCAGCGAGGCGCTGCACCAGGAGCTCACCGCCTAACGGATTTGCCCTGCTCCGAATGGTCCCGTAGAGTCATGTTTACCGACGCGGGGTGGAGCAGCTCGGTAGCTCGCTGGGCTCATAACCCAGAGGTCGCAGGTTCAAATCCTGTCCCCGCTACTCAGTAGCAACGAAGGCCCGGATCCGGAAACGGATCCGGGCCTTCGTCGTTCCCGGGTGCGGCTCCCGCGGCGGGCGTCCGGGTACGAGAAAGCCCCCGCCGATCACGATCGGGCGGGGGCTTTCCCTGGACGTTCGGTGCGGCTACGCGGAGGTCGCGCAGCTCGGGCAGATGCCCCGGTAGGTGACCTCGACGTTCGAGATGGTGAAGCCGAAGCGCTCCGCGGCCGGCAGGTCGGCCAGCGGGTCGCCGGCCGGGTGCACGTCGCGGATCGCACCGCACCGGCCGCAGACCAGGTGCTGGTGCGGCCGGTGGGCGTTCGGGTCGTAGCGCTTGGCGCGGCCGTCGGTCGCGACCTCCAGCACCTCGCCGAGCGTGACCATCTCGCCCAGGGTGTTGTACACGGTCGCCCGGGAGATCTCGGGCAGCCTCGACACGGCGCGGGCGTGGACCTCGTCGGCGGTCAGGTGCACGTGATCCCCGTCGAGGACCTCGGCCACGACACGCCGCTGCGCGGTCATCCGCCAGCCGCGGCCGCGCAGTCGTTCCAACAGGTCACTCATGGGGGTCAGCCTAACAGTCGGGGGACGCGTGTCCCGAACGGGTGTGACTTTGGAAGTGGCCTTGACTTAGACATTGTCTATTGTAGGGTCGGGTGCAGCAAAGGCTCAGGACAGGGCCCGCGGGTTTGCCGTACAACCGACGCAGGAGGCGCACGTGACGCAGGGACCGCTCACCACCGAGGCCGGGGCGCCGGTCGCCGACAACCAGAACAGCGAGACCGCGGGCATCGGCGGTCCGGTCCTCCTCCAGGACCAGCTGCTCCTGGAGAAGCTGGCCCACTTCAACCGTGAGCGCATCCCGGAGCGCGTCGTCCACGCGCGCGGCGCGGGTGCCTACGGCACCTTCACGGTGACGGCCGACGTCACGGCGTACACCAGGGCCGCGTTCCTCTCCGAGGTCGGCAAGCGGACCGAGACCTTCCTGCGCTTCTCCACCGTCGCGGGCAACCTCGGCGCGGCCGACGCCGTGCGCGACCCGCGCGGCTGGGCGCTGAAGTTCTACACCGAGGAGGGCAACTACGACCTCGTCGGCAACAACACCCCGGTGTTCTTCATCAAGGACGCCATCAAGTTCCCCGACTTCATCCACACCCAGAAGCGCGACCCGTACACCGGCTCCCAGGAGGCGGACAACGTCTGGGACTTCTGGGGGCTGAGCCCCGAGTCCACCCACCAGGTGACCTGGCTCTTCGGTGACCGAGGCATCCCCGCCTCGTACCGCCACATGAACGGCTACGGCTCGCACACCTTCCAGTGGAACAACGAGGCCGGCGAGGTCTTCTGGGTCAAGTACCACTTCAAGACCGACCAGGGCATCAAGAACCTCACCCAGGCCGAGGCCAACCGGCTGGCCGGCGAGGACCCCGACTCGCACCAGCGCGACCTGCGCGAGTCCATCGAGCGCGGTGACTTCCCGACCTGGACCGTGCAGGTGCAGATCATGCCGGCGGCCGACGCGGCGGAGTACCGCTTCAACCCCTTCGACCTCACCAAGGTCTGGCCGCACGAGGACTACCCGCCGATCGAGATCGGCACCCTGGAGCTCAACCGCAACCCGCAGAACGTCTTCGCCGAGGTCGAGCAGTCGATCTTCTCCCCGGCGCACTTCGTGCCCGGCATCGGCCCGTCCCCGGACAAGATGCTCCAGGGCCGCCTCTTCGCCTACGGCGACGCCCACCGCTACCGCGTCGGCATCAACGCCGACCACCTGCCGGTGAACCGCCCGCACGCCACCGAGGCGCGCACGCACGCGCGGGACGGCTTCCTCTACGACGGCCGGCA
The DNA here is from genome assembly GCF_040683955.1 of Streptomyces sp. NPDC093111. Classification (NCBI taxonomy): domain Bacteria; kingdom Bacillati; phylum Actinomycetota; class Actinomycetes; order Kitasatosporales; family Streptomycetaceae; genus Streptomyces; species Streptomyces sp. NPDC093111. The sequence goes on from NZ_JBFBNW010000016.1 coordinate 161,857, forward strand.
CGCCGGCGCGAAGAACTACGAGCCGAACAGCTTCGGCGGCCCGCACCAGACCGACCGCCCGCTCTGGTCGGGCTCCGCGGTCACCGGGCTCACCGGCGACCACGCCGCCCCCTCGCACGCCGAGGACGACGACTTCGTCCAGGCGGGCACCCTGTACCGCCTGATGTCCGAGGACGAGAAGGGCCGCCTGGTCGAGAACCTGGCGGGCTTCATCGCCAAGGTCTCGCGCGACGACATCGCCGAGCGCGCGATCGGCAACTTCCGCAAGGCGGACGGTGACTTCGGCAAGCGGCTCGACGCCGCCGTCCAGGCCCTGCGCGGCTGAGGACGCTTGTCGTAGGCAGTAGAGGGCCGGACCCCCGTATCCGTACGGGAGTCCGGCCCTCTCGCGTCATCCGGCGACGCTCTGCAGGGGCATCCAGCACCGGATGATGTCGCGGACGGAGACGATGCCCACCGGCCCGTGGTCGTCCAGGACCACGAGATGGCGGAAGCCGCCGCGGGTCATCGCCTCCGCGGCCTCCTCCAGGGTCCAGGTGGGCACGGCGAACACGACGTCCCTGGTGGTGTGGGCGTCCGCGGTCTCGTGGTCGGGATCCCGGTCCCGGCCGATGGCGTTGAGGATGTCGCGCTCGGTGAGGATGCCGAGCCCGCTGGTGTCGGTGTCGAGGACGACGGCGGCGCCGACGCGGCGCGCCGACATCAGACGGGCCGCCTGGCGGAGGGTATGGGCCGGGCCGATGGTGAGGACCACCGTGCTCATGGCGTCACGGACGAGCATGGAGGGGACCACCTCCTGTTCGAGAACTTTTTCACAAGTTCACAAGTGGGGGGAGTCTCAGAGTGGCACCGGCCCACGCCCCCAACAAGGGGGCGCGCGAGGTGCGGAGGGGAGCACGCCTGTCCCGCGAGCGGACGTTCATCGTTTGTCTACCGCCGCCGACGACGATCGCCACGCAAGCCGGACCACAGAAAGGCGACGGGGATGACGATCGTGAAGAAGACGCTGCGCAGGACGGCGGGGGCCGTGGCGGCCGGGCTGCTGGCGCTGGCCGGGACGCTCGCGGGATCGGGCACGGCCCAGGCCGCGTACGACCCCGGCACCCACACCATCTGGGGCGACGAGCCGCTCTACCCGGGCTGGCACGTCAGCACCGACTACGCGCGGCTGATCATGCAGGGCGACGGCAACCTGGTCTTCTACCGCACCCAGTCCGCCGGCGACTGGTCCCGCGCCACCCCCATGTGGGCCTCCAACACCGTCGGCTGCGGCGCCAAGGCGGTCATGCGCAACGACGGGCGGCTCGTCGTCTACGCCGCCGACGGACAGCGCGAGTGCGCCTCCCGGGGCTGGTACAAGGGCGGCAGCGCGTACGCCTGCCTCCAGGTCACCAACGAGCAGGGCCTCAGCATCTGGTACACGAACCGGCAGTGCGGCACCTTCCCCAGCATCAGCGCGCGCGGCTTCTCCCAGACCACCCGGGACATCGTCTACTCGGACCTCTACTGACCGTCGGGGGCGCTCGCTCCCATCCCCACCACCCCCGTACGTGGCCCCGACCGGACCCCCTCTCCGGCCGGGGCCGCCGTGCGTCACGCCGAGAGCCGGCCCACCAGGTCCGCCACCGACCACTGCGGCCGGGCCGCGAGACGCGCCGCCGCCGAACGCAGCCGGGCCGGCAGATGCCCGCACAGCACGGCCAGTTCACGCGCCGCGCCGGACTCGCGGTGGATCCGGTCCGGACCCGCGATCCGGGCCAGCAGCTCGTACGCGTCGTCCGGCTCCAGCGGCCCGATCCGCAGCCGGGCCACCTCCGCCGCCAGCTCCCCGCCCGTCTCCGTCACCAGGGCCGCGCACCCCGCCACCCCCGGCAGCAACGCCCCCGGCTCAGGCGCCCCGTCGAGCAGCACCAGCACCCGGCGGCCCGCCAGCGCCGCGCGGTACCGGGCGCCGAGCGCCCCCGCGCACGCGCCCTCGGGCGGGCGCTCGCCCAGCGACCGCAGAAAACCGGCCATGACCTCCCGTACGTCCCCGGCGGCATCGCCCCGCGCGTACAGCTGCCCGTCGGGGAAGGCGTCCCGCACCCGGTGCGCCAGATGCACCGCGAGCGTCGACGTGCCCGTCCCGTACGGCCCCGAGAGCGCCACCACCGGGCTGCCGGCCCCCGCCCGCAGCAGCCGTTCCGCCTCCCGGACCTGCGCCCCGCGCCCCACCAGGTCGGGGATGTCCGGCGGGAGCTGGCACGGCCGGAGCGGGCGGCGGGGCGGCACCGGCACCGCCAGCGACCGGTCGTCCCGGCGGATCCGCCCGTACAGCGCGGTCACCGGCCCGCCCGGGTCGATCCCCAGCCGCCGGTCGAGCCGCTCGCGCAGCGCGGCGAACAGGGCCAGGGCCTCCGGCCGGTGCCCGCACCGGTACAGCGCGAGCAGACAGAGCCGGTGCGCCTCCTCGTCCTCCGGGTGTGCCGCCACCAGCTCGCGCAGCGCGGGCAGCGCCTCGGCGTGCCGCCCCAGGGCGAGTTCCGCCTTGAACAGGGTCATGCGCGCCGCGTGCCGGGAGGCCGCGAGCCGGTCCCGGGTGCGTCGCGCGAGCGGCCCCGGCACCCCGTCGAGCGGGGTGCCGGACCACCGGCCGAGGGCCGTCCGGGCCAGCTCCCCGGCCTCCTCGGGGGCGCCGCGCAGCACGGCCGCGGCGCGGGCGGCCTCGTCCTCGTACCGGAAGACGTCCACCGCCTCGCGGGCCACGGCCAGCCGGTAGCCGCCCGAGGAGCCGAGCAGCGCGTCCGGCGCCGCGCCGAGCGCCTTGCGCAGCCGGTGCGCGTGCGTGCCGATCTGGCCGACCGGGTCCTTCGGCCAGTCCTCGTCGTCCTCGCCCCACAGGGCGGTGATCAGCCGCTGCGTGGGCACGAGTTCGCCGGGCGCGAGCAGCAGGGCGCACAGCAGCGCGCGCTGCTGCGGCCGGCCCAGCGCGCGCTCGTGTCCGTCGTGCCACGCGCGGAGCGGTCCGAGAATGGCGAATTCGAGCCCCATGACACCCCCCTCAGCCATGAGTCCGTCGCAGGTCGCGTGCCGCATCATAGGCGGCCGGACCACCCGCCCCGATGGGGTTGCGCGCCCTGGGCGCGTCGCCCGCCGGAGGGCGGTCCGAGGGGGAAAAGCACAGGTCATGAGGGATGGGGCAGGGGAGTGACGGGCGTCATGGGCAGCCGTTCTACGGGGGATCAGGGGACCGCGGGAGCCACGGGGGAGGAGCGTGCCACGGGAGACCAGGGGCGCGCGGGGGAGACCGGGGGGACGGGACGGCAGGGGGAGCCGGGAAGGCTGAAGTTCGCGCTGCTCGGACCCCTGCGGGCCTGGTACGGGGACGAGGAGATCGACCTCGGCAGGCCGCAGCAGCGGGCCCTGCTCGCCGTCCTCCTCGACGCGCCCGGACGCACGGTCGCGCACGGCGTCCTCGCCGAGGGCGTCTGGGGCGAGGGCGCCGCCCCCGCCGACCCCCGCAAGGCCCTCCAACTCCTCGTCTACCGCCTCCGCTCCGCCTTCCGCCCCCACCTCCCCGACTCCCCGATCGTCCGCGTCGGCGACGGCTACGCCCTCCGGGCCCCCGGCGCCCGCACGGACACGGCCGACTGGCGCCGGCTGCTGGGAGCGGCGGCGGGGGAGGCGGCTGGGGAGGCGCGGGGGTCGGAGGGCGGCGGGGGAGGCGGGGGAGGACAAGGAGAGGGGATGGCCCCGGCTGGGCACGGCCCCGAGCCCGGCGATGACCCCGGGGCTGGCGTCGACGGTGGCTCGCGAGGGGTGGGCGAGCAGGCGGCCGGTCCCGGGCCCGCCCAGGTGCGGGAGCTGTTGCGGGAGGCACTGGGGTTGTGGGTGGGGGAGCCCTTGGCCGGGGTCGGGGGGCCGCATGCGGAGGGTGTGCGGGCGCGGCTGGGGGAGGAGCGGCTCGGGGCGCTGGAGTGGCGGCTGGAGCTGGACGCCGAGCTGGCCGACCGGGCCGATCTCACGGCCGAGGCCGCCGCGTTGTGCCTGGAGCATCCGGGGCGGCCCCGGCTCGTCGCCGTCCTGATGCGCGCCCTGCACCGGGCCGGGCGGACGGCCGAGGCGCTCGCCGTGTTCGAGGACGCCCGGGGCGACCTGCCGCCCGGCGACCGGGGGCCGGACTCGCCCGCCGGGCTCCAGCTGCGGATCCTGCGCGAGGACCCCGCGCTGCGGCCCGCGCCGGCCGCCGCGCAGCCCGGTCCCGTCTGGCGGGCTCCCGAGCAGCTCCCGGCGGACCTCCCGGACTTCACCGGGCGCGGCGGCGCCGTGGACGCCCTCGCGGAGCGGCTCGCGGGGGCGGGCGGCCGGGCCGTCGTGGTGTCCGCGCTCGACGGCATGGGCGGTGTCGGCAAGACCACGCTCGCCGTGCACGCGGCCCGCCGGGCGGCCGGCCGCTTCCCCGACGGGCAGCTCTTCGCCGATCTGCGCGGCGCCGACCGGGTGCCGCGCGAACCCGCCGCCGTCCTCGCCGAGTTCCTGCGCGCCCTCGGGGTGGCCGCCGAGGAGGTGCCGCCCGGCACGGCCGAGCGCTCGGCCTGCTACCGCTCGGCGCTCTCGGGCCGCCGCGTGCTCGTCGTCCTGGACAACGCGGCCGGTCCCGAGCAGGTCGAACCGCTGCTGCCCGGCTCCGCCGACTGCGCGGTCCTGGTCACCAGCCGCACCCGGCTGCCCGGCCTGGCCGGCGCCCACCAGCTGCGGATCGACCCGCTCCCGTCCGCCGAGGCCGCCGAACTGTTCACCCGGATCGCGGGCGCCGAACGGGTCGCGGCGGAACCCGGCCGCGTCGAGGAGATCGTCGCCGCCTGCGGGCGGCTGCCGCTGGCCGTGCGGATCGCCGCCTCCCGGATCGCCGCCGACCCGGACATGAGCCTCGCCGCGCTCGCCGAGGGGCTGCGCGACGAGCGGCGGCTGGCGGCGCTCGACGACGGGGAGCGCGCCGTGGAGGCGACCTTCGCCCTCTCGTACCACCGGCTCACGCCGGAGGCCGCCCGCGCCTTCCGGCTGCTCTCGCTGCCCGACGCGCCGGACATCGCGCTGCCGTGCGCCGCCGCGCTCCTCGACCGCACCGAGGCGGAGGCGGACGAACTCCTCGAAGGGCTGGTCGACCTCAACCTGCTCCAGTCGCCGGGCTTCGGCCGCTACGGCTTCCACGACCTGGTCCGCGCCTACGCCCGCGACCGGGCCGCCGAGGAGGAGACCGAGGGCGCGCGCACCGCGGCGGCGGGCCGGCTGCTCGACTTCTGCCTGGCGACCGCCCGTAACGCCGACACGGCGGCCCGCTCGGTCGACCCGGCCGAGCAGAGCCTCCTGGACACCCCCGTCGACCGCCCCGGCCGGGCCCTCGCCGACGGGGCCGCCGCCGTCCGCTGGATGCGCGAGCAGGCCGCCGTGCACGCCGCCGCCGTCGCGCTGGCCTGCGCGGACGAGGGGCTGCCGCTCGCCCGGGCGGCCGAACTCGTCGACAAGATGGGCTCGGTCCTCTTCGAACGCACCCAGACCGCCGTCATCGCCGCGCTCGCGGCCCAGGTCGCCGAGGCCGCCGAGACCCGGGGCGCCGACGGCCCGCAGGCCCTCGCCCGGTACGTGCGCGGCAACATGCTGTGGCACGTCAACCGGTACGAGGAGTCGCGCGCCGAGATCGCCCGCGCGGTCGGCCTCTGCGACGCCGGTACGGGCGACGGCGCCGGGCCCGCCGCCCGGGTCCGGGCCAAGGCGCTGCTCACCCTGGCCGGCAACGCCCGCATCCACGGCCGCCACGCGGAGGCCGCCGAGCACGCCGACCGGGCCGCCGGGGCGTTCCGGCTGCTCGGCGCCGAGCGGGCCGAGGGCAGCGCGCTCGGGGAGTTCGCCTTCAACGCCGCGCACACCGGCCGCCTCGACGAGGCCCGGGCCGCCGCCGAACGCGGGGCCCGGCTGATGAGCGGCACCGGACCGGTGTCCGCCGCGACCGGGCGCTACTACCTGGCCCGGGTGCTGCGCCTGTGCGGGGACCCGGAGGGGGCGCTCGGGCACGCGACCGGGGCGCGCGAGGAGTTCGCGCGGCTCCAGGTCGCCGTGTTCGAGGCGGCGGCCGGCGACCTGGCCGCCCGGCTGCACGCCGAGTCCGGCCGGGCCACGCTCGCCGCGGAGGCCGCCGAGGCGGTGCTGCCGCTCGCCCGCAAGACCAGCGCCGCCCTGGAGGCCGCCCTGCTGCACACCCTCGGCGCGGCACTCGCCTCCCTCGGCCGGCCGCGCCGGGCCCGGGCCTGCCTCCAGGACGCGGCCGAGGTGTACGCCCGCCTCGGCATCGCGGAGGAGGAGACGGCCGTACGGGCCCTGCTCGGAAGCCTGCCGACACCCTGAGGAGCCGCCCGCCCCCGGTCCGGCTCGCCCCCGCCCCCGGCCCCAGCCCCGTCGTATCCCCTCGGATCCGCCTCTCCGCTACGCGCGTTGACCGCTTGTCTACCGGGGTCCGTGACCGTATGGCCCGTCAGGTTCGACGACACGACAGGGAGACGACACGACATGACGACGCAGCCGCAGAACGGACAGGTTCTGACACTCGTCGCGGGCAACGGCAGGGCCGCCGACGTCAACGCCAGCCAGGCGAGCGACGGCAACCGGATCCAGGGCTGGGCGCCCAACGGGACCGCCGCCCAGGGCTGGGTGTTCTGGGCCAAGGAGAACGGCACCTGGCTCCTGGAGACCCAGCTCACCCACAACACCCACGGCCCCGGCCAGGGCATGGTGATGGACTACAACTTCTCCAACTACACCACCCACCTGGTCCGCGAACACGGCCAGGACAACCAGCGCTGGCACCTGGAGGACGGCGGCGACGGGCGCGTCCTGCTGCGCAGCGCCCGCGGCAACGAGGGCGCCGCCTACCTCACGGCCGACGGCCAGGGCGCGGCGCTCGGCGTGTGGCGGCGCGACCCCGCCAACCAGGGCCAGCTCTGGCAGCTCGTCCCGGCCGGGCAGACCGGCGGCCAGACCGGCGGCGGGAGCCGACCCCAGCCGCAGCCCCAGCCCCAGCCCCAGCCGGGCGGCGGTGACTTCCGCGGCGAGATGCTGGCCGCCGTCAACCAGGAGCGGCGCCGCGTCGGCGCCCCGGACCTGCGGCTCGACGACCGGCTCTCGGCCGCCGCGCAGCGGCACGCCAACGACATGGCGGCGAACGACCTCACCCAGCACAACGGCACCGACGGCTCCGACTTCAGCCGCCGCATCAGCGACGCCGGATACCCGGGCAACACCGCCCGCGCGGAGAACGTCACCCCCGGCAACAGCGTCGCCGAGGCCATGCGGATGTGGATGGACAGCACCCCGCACCGCAACAACATCCTCGGCGGCTCCTACCGCGCCATCGGCATCGGCTACAGCCCGCGCCAGCGCGGCAACTGGGGCCGGTACGTGCAGACCTTCGGGAGCTGAGCCCGATGGGAACGGCATGGATCCCCGGCGTCGTACGTCTCGGTGACGGGGCGATCGGCGGCCCGATGGACACTCCGGAGCTGCCGCCCCGGGTCGTCTGGCACACCACCGAGAGCGGCGCCGGGAACGCGGCCTTCGACGCCGTCGGCGCGTACCTGATCAAGCAGGGCAGCGAACCGCACCTGCTGTACGACCCCACCACCGACGACCTGGGCCAGTTCGGGCCGCTCGACCGCAGCGCCCGGGCGCTCCGCAACGACGGCGACACCCGCACCAACCGGACCGGCCGGGTCTGCGTCCAGATCGAGGTCCTGGCCCGCGCCGCGACCCCGTTCACCGGCTACTGGAAGCCGGGCCCGCGCTTCGCCGCCCTCATGGCGGCCGTGCGCTCCTGGGGCGTGCCCGACGTGTGGGCCGGGCGGGGACGCTCGCGCTCCGACTGGCGCGGCAAGGGCGGGCACTTCGGCCACGTCCACGTCCCGGGCAACGACCACTGGGACCCGGGCGCCATCGACCCGGCGGCCCTCTTCGCCGCCGCGGGCGGGACCGGGGCGAAGCAGCGGCCGGCGCAGAACCACCTGCGGTCCGTGGTGAGCCTCGCCCGGGTGCTCGCCGCGGCCCGCACCGACCCGGCCGCCGCCCAGGGCGCGGCCGTGCACCGCGCCGACGTGCTCCCCGTGGAACGTGCCCTGGCCGCCGAGGGGCTGCTGCCCGCCCAGTGGGCGGACGGCTCCTTCGGGACCAGGACCGTGACCGCGTACGCCGCGTGGCAGCGCCGCTGCGGCTTCGGCGGCACGGACGCCGACGGGCTGCCCGGCCGCACCACCCTGGAGCGCCTGGGCCACGCCCACGGCTTCCAGGTCACCGCGTGACGCGCGGGACCCGCGCGGCGAACGGCCGCACGACACCGAAGAGCACGTCACCTCACCGTACGTACGACGAAAGGACCACCATGACCACCCTTCGTACCCTCGCCGCCGGCGTCGGCGTCGCCGTGACCGTCGCGGGGGCGGCCCTGGCGACCGCCCCGACGGCGCTGGCCGCGCAGAGCACCGACTGCGGCTCGCTCCCGCCGTCCCTCACCACCCGCACCGAGGTGGCGACCTACCGCGGCGGCGCGCTCGACCTGCCGTACAACAACGAGGCCGACGGTCAGCGGGTCGGCACCTTCACGCCCAACGGCTCGCCCGCGCAGACCTGGTCGGTGTGGCGCTACTGCGACGGCACCAGTGCCATCAGCCACGGCTTCGACAAGGTCCTGGAGGCCGGCGGCACCAACGACCTGGCCATCCCGCAGCTCGGGTCGGCGACCCGTGACGGCCTCAACAGCCCCTGGGGCGGTGTGGCCCCCGCCCAGAAGTGGCAGCTGATCGACGGCGGCAACGGCTGGCGGATGGCCAAGAACGCGGTCACCGGCCAGTGCCTGAAGAGCAACGGCGTCGGCTACCTGAACTCCCTGGCCGGCTGCGACCAGAACGACGCCGGGCAGTGGTGGCGACTGGGCTGAGGCCCGGCCGCCCCACCACCGGGGAACGGGGGGCCGCTCAGCCGCCCAGGTAGCTGAGCAGCTCCCCGTGCAGCAGCCCGTTCGACGCCACGGCGTTGCCGCTGTGCGGGCCGTGGCGTCCGTCCAGGCCGGTGAAGGTGCCGCCGGCCTCCTGGACCACGATCGAGGTGGCCGCCATGTCCCACAGCGAGAGTTCGGGCTCCGCGCACAGGTCCACCGAGCCCTCGGCGACCATCATGTACGGCCAGAAGTCGCCGTACGCGCGGGTCCGCCAGACCGCGCGGCCGAGGTCGAGGAAGCCGTCCAGCCGGCCGCGCTCCTCCCAGCCGGTCAGGCTGGAGTACGCGAAGGACGCGTCCTCCAGGCGCCCGACCTTCGACACCCCGATCCGGGTCGCCGAGGCGAGGCTGCGGCCCGTGTACGCGCCGAGGCCCTTCGCGGCCCACCAGCGGCGCCCGAGCGCGGGCGCCGAGACCACGCCCACCACGGGCTGGAAGCCGGTCTCGCCGGCCTCCATCAGGGAGATCAGGGTCGCCCACACGGGCACCCCGCGCACGTAGTTCTTGGTGCCGTCGATGGGGTCGATCACCCAGCGGCGCGGGCCGGTGCCCTCGACGCCGAACTCCTCGCCGAGGATCGCGTCCCGCGGCCTCGCGCGCTTCAACTGCTTGCGGATCAGCTCTTCGGCGGCCTTGTCGGCCTCGCTGACCGGGGTCATGTCGGGCTTGGTCTCGACCTTGAGGTCGAGCGCCTGGAACCGGTCCATCGTGGCCGCGTCCGCGGCATCCGCGAGGACATGGGCCAGACGCAGATCGTCGTGGTATTCGGCCATGTCGAAACTCTATCCCCCGCACACGGGTCGCCCTGCGGCGGGCCTTGACAGTGCGTGGTCGCCCGTCAACGCTGAGCGCAGTACCGACCCGGCTGGGAGGCGACGATGCCGACTGCCCGCGAAACCCTTCTCGACACGGCCCTGGCGGCCCTGGGCGCGCGGCCCTGGTCCGCGGTGCGGATGGTCGACGTCGCCGCCCGCGCGCGGGTCTCCCGACAGACCCTCTACAACGAGTTCGGCAGCAAGGAGGGGCTGGCCCGCGCCCTCGTGCGGCGCGAGGCCGACCGGTATCTGCGGGGCGTCGAGGCGGTGCTGGCGGAGGCGGTGCCGGCCGGGGCGCTGCCGGCCGAGCCCGGTCCGTACGCCCGCGGGCTGCTCGCCGTCGCCGAGTGGACGGTCGCCGCTGCCGCCGCCCGGCCGGTGCTGCGGGCCCTGCTCACCGGCGCCTGGGACGAGCGGCTGCCCGCCCCGCGGCCGGTGCGCGTCGGTTCCCGGCTCGCCCCCGTACCGGAGCAGCGGCGCGCCGACGCGGGGGTGCCCACACCGGGGGAGCTGCTCGCCCAGGCACGGGACCGGGCGGCGTCGCTGATCGCGCGGGGCCCGGACGGCGGGGACGGCGAAGGAGCCGGGCATGCCGAGGCCGCCGGGGACGCCGAGGCCGCCAGGGCCGCCACGGACACCGACGACACGGCGGCCGTCCTCCGCTCCTGCGAGCTCGCCCTGCGTCTCGCCCTGTCCTTCGTGGTGGCCTCCACGGGCCGGGAGGCGGAGGGCGAGCGGGTGTGCCTGGTCCGCGACGCGCTGTTCCCGCAGCGGGTCAGTGGGCGGACCCCGACAGCTGGAGGCCGATGACGCCGATGATCACCAGCGAGATCGAGACGATCTTGAGGGTGGAGACCAGGTCGCCGAGGAAGACCATCCCGTAGATCGCCGTCCCGGCCGCCCCGATCCCCGTCCACACCGCGTACGCCGGACCCACGTCCAGCTTGCGCAGGGCCAGCGTCAGGAGGCCGAAACTGCCCAGGGCGAAGGCCGCGAAGGCGACCGTCGGCCACAGCCGGGTGAAACCGTGCGAGAGCTTGAGGCAGACCGCGAACCCCGTCTCCAGAATCCCCGCGACCACCACCAGCAGCCACGCCATCGTCAGTGCCTCCCACGCCGTCGGTGACTGCTTCGTCTCACTTGGTGCGATTATGCACTTACCAGACGTGGGCGCCCGCAAACGTGCGCGAATCAGTCGCCTTCGCGTCGCTCCCGGGTCGCGAGCAGCCGCCGCAGCGAGTACAGCCGGGCCGGATCGGCGTGGCCCTCCGCCACCCAGGCGTCCAGGGCGCACTCCGCCTCGTCGTGGCTGCACGCCCGCGGGCAGTTCGCCGTCCCCGGCTCCAGGTCCGGGAAGGCGAGGATGACCCGCGACGGGTCGACGTGGTGCAGGCCGAAGGAGCGCACGCCGGGCGTGTCGATGACCCAGCCGCCGGCCTTGTCCAGCGGCAGCGCGAGCGCCGAGGTCGTGGTGTGCCGGCCCCGGCCGGTCACCGCGTTCACGTGCCCGGTGACCCGTCGCTTCTCCTCCGGCACCAGCGCGTTCACCAGCGTCGTCTTGCCGACGCCCGAGTGCCCCACGAAGGCCGTCACCCGGTCGCCCAGGTACTCCCGCACCCGGTCGGCCGCCTCGCCGTCGTACAGCTCGTCGCGGTTGACCACCACGTGCGGGATGTCCAGCGCGCCGTACAGGTCCAGGAGCGCCGACGGCGGCGCCAGGTCCGACTTCGTGAGGACCAGGAAGGGGGAGAGCCCGCCGTCGTAGGCCGCGACCAGGCAGCGGTCGATCAGCCGGGGGCGCGGCTCCGGGTCGGCCAGCGCGGTCACGATCGCCAGCTGGTCGGCGTTGGCCACCACCACCCGCTCGAACGGGTCGTCGTCGTCGGCCGTGCGGCGCAGCACCGAGCTGCGCTCGCCGATCCGCACGATCCGCGCCAGGGTGTCCTTCTCGCCGGACAGATCGCCGACCAGGGAGACCCGGTCGCCCACGACGGCGGCCTTGCGGCCCAGCTCGCGGGCCTTCATCGCCATCACGACCCGGTCGTCGACCAGACAGGTCAGCCGGCCCCGGTCGACGGTGAGGACCATGCCCTCGACGGCGTCCTCGTGCTTGGGGCGGATGGTGGTGCGGGGACGGTTGCCCTTGCGGTTGGGCCGCTGGCGGATGTCGTCCTCGTCGGTGTTCTTCCCGTAACGCCGCATGGCTCAGGCTCCGAGCATTTCGGTCCACATCCTCGGGAAGTCGGGCAAGGTCTTCTCCGTCGTCGCCACGTTCTCGATCTCCACGCCCTCGACGGCCAGGCCGATGATCGCGCCCGCGGTCGCCATCCGGTGGTCGTGGTACGTGTGGAAGACGCCGCCGCGCAGCGCGCGCGGGCGGATGTGCAGCCCGTCCTCGGTCTCCGTCACGTCACCGCCGAGCCCGTTGATCTCCTTGGTGAGGGCGGCCAGCCGGTCGGTCTCGTGGAGCCGCAGGTGGGCGACGCCGCGCAGGGTGGACGGGGAGTCCGCGAGGGCGGCGACCGCCGCGATGCCGGGGGTCAGCTCGCCGACCTCGCCCAGGTCCACGTCGATGCCGTGGATCCGGCCGGTGCCGGTGAAGGTCAGCCCCCGGTCGGTCAGCTCGCAGGAACCGCCCATCGCGGTGAAGATCTCCCGCAGCGCGTCACCGGGCTGGGTGGTGCGGGCCGGCCAGTCCGGCACGGTCACCCGGCCGCCGGTCACCAGGGCCGCGGCCAGGAACGGCTGCGCGTTGGACAGGTCGGGCTCGACCACCAGGTCCCGCCCGAGCAGCGCGGACGGCGCCACCCGCCACACGTCGGGGCGTCCGCCGTGCTCCGGCTCGTCGACCTGCGCGCCGACCGAGCGCAGCATGTCGACGGTCATCCGGATGTGCGGCAGTGAGGGCAGCCGGCCGCCGACGTGCCGTACCTCCACGCCCTGGTTGAAGCGCGCGCCCGACAGCAGCAGGGCGCTGACGAACTGGGAGGACGAGGAGGCGTCGATCTCGACGACACCGCCCTCCAGGGAGCCGCCGCCGTGCACGGTCATCGGCAGCGCGCCGCGCCCGTCGTCGTCGATGCGGGCGCCGAGCGCGCGCAGCGCGTCGATGACCCCGTGCAGCGGGCGCTCGTGCGAGCGCGGGTCGCCGTCGAAGCGGACCGGCCCCTCGGCGAGGGCCGCGACCGGCGGCAGGAAGCGCATGACCGTGCCGGCGTTGCCGACGTCCACGGTCGCGGGGCCGCGCAGCCCGGCCGGGATGACCCGCCAGGCCTCGCCGCCGCCGTCCGGGCCCCCCGCGACGGAGGAGCTCGACGACACGGTCTCCTCGATCCGCACGCCGAGGGTGCGCAGCGCCTCCGCCATCAGCAGGGTGTCGCGCGAGCGCAGCGGGCGGCGCACCCAGCCCGGCTCGGCGGCCAGCGCGGCGAGCACGAGGGCGCGATTGGTGACCGACTTCGATCCGGGCACGGTGACGGTGGCGTCCACGGCGCCGCCGGCATAGGGGGCGGGCCAGAGGCCGGTGAGCGGATCGGTGTGCGCGGAGCTTTCGGTCATGCCCTCACCTTACGGGGGGACTACAGGCCCAGGAGCCAGCGTCCTCCGCCGATCAGGGCGCAGAGCGAGACGGCGTGGAAGAAGAAGAGCCACAGCGCGGGATGCACGTGGGTGAGCCGCCCGAGCTGGTCCGCGTCGGAGTCGGGCGCCCCTCCGTGCCGCCGCTTCGCCTGGAGCTCGAAGGCCGGCCGGACCCCGCCGAGCAGCAGGAACCAGACCACCGCGTACGCGAAGGCCGACTGCACGTCCGGGCCGGTCAGCCAGGACACCAGCAGGAACACGCCGCCGGTGAGCAGCACGGTGAAGACGCCGTACGCGTTGCGGACCATCACCAGCATCGCCACGAGCAGCGCCGTGGCCAGCCACAGCAGCAGCGTGACGCGGTCGGCGCCGAGCAGCGCGGCACCGCCGAGGCCCAGCAGCGGGGCGGCGGTGTAGCCGGCCGCGGCCGTCAGGATCATGCCGATGCCGGTGGGCCGTCCGCGCGACACGGTCAGCCCGCTGGTGTCCGAGTGCAGCCGGATGGACTGGAGCCGCCGCCCGGTGGCGAGCGCGACCAGACCGTGGCCGCCCTCGTGGGCGATGGTGATCGCGTTGCGCGACAGGCGCCATATCGGGCGGGGCAGGACCGCGGCCAGCGCGGCGACCGCCGTGGCGATCACGATCCACTGCGCGGGCGCGGCCTGCGCGTCGAACAGGCCGTGGGGGAGGCTCATCGGGTGGAACGGCTCCTCGTGCGGGGGCGGGGTCGTGGCAGTCTGGCACTCATGTGCGGACGGTATGCGGCGAGCAGGCGCCCCGAGGACCTCGTGGACGTCTTCGAGGTCGAGAGGTGGGAGCCGGAGGAGACCCTGGCCCCCGACTGGAACGTGGCCCCGACCAAGGAGGTCTACGCGATTCTGGAGCGTCCTCTGAAAGACGCGGAATCGCGCCGCCCGGTTCGCCAGATGCGCGCACTGAAGTGGGGGCTCGTGCCGTCCTGGGCGAAGAGCCCGGAGGGCGCCGCCCGGATGATCAACGCCCGCGCGGAGACCCTGCACGAGAAGCCCTCCTTCAAGCAGGCCTTCGCCTCCCGCCGCTGCATCCTGCCCGCCGACGGCTATTACGAGTGGGTGACCGGCGCGGGCGAGCGCGACCTGGAGGTCGAGGGGAAGCGGAAGCGGCCCCGCAAGCAGCCCTACTTCGTGACCCCCGCCGACGGCTCGGTCCTCGCGCTGGCCGGCATATTCGAGTTCTGGCGCGACCCGGCCCTCCCCGACGCCCACCCCTCGGCCTGGTGGGTCACCTGCTCCGTCGTGACCACCGAGGCCGAGACCGGGCCGCTGGGCGTCGCCCCCGCCGAGGGGCCCCGCTCGCTCGCCGACATCCACCCCCGGATGCCGCTGATGCTCACCCCCGAGCACTGGGACGCCTGGCTGGACCCGCACCCCACCGGTCCGGAGGCGCTGCGCGCGCTGCTCGCCCCGCCGCCCGGCGGCCTGATGCGGGCCTACCCGGTGGCGACGGCGGTCAGCAACGTGCGCAACAACGGCCCCGAACTGCTGACGGAGCTGGAGGGCCCGGAGGAGGGCACCCTCTTCTGAGGGCCCGGAGGAGGGCACCCTCTTCTGAGGGTCCGGAGGAGGGCACCCACTTCTTGAGGGCCCGGAGGACGGCACCCTCGTCCAGGGAGCGTCCTGGGCACCGCGCCCAGGACACCGGTTTTCCGTGCCCGGGGCGGCAGGATGGCCCCGTGACCAAGACCGAGATCGTTCCGACCGACGCCGGGGACGCCCGGATCACCTGGGCCGCCGCGAAGAAGCCCTGGGCCGTGCTCGCCGTGAGCCACGGCGCCGGCGGCGGCATCGAGGCCCGCGACCTGGTGGCCCTGGCCGCCGCGCTGCCCGCGCGGGACGTGACCGTGGCCCTCGTCGAGCAGCCCTGGCGGGTGGCCGGCAAGAAGGTCGCCCCCGCGCCCAAGACCCTCGACACCGGCTGGCGCGGCCTGTGGCCCGCCCTCGCCGCCCCCGGCCTGCCGGTGATCGCCGGCGGGCGCAGCGCCGGCGCCCGGGTCGCCTGCCGCACCGCGACCGAGTTGGGCGCCGCCGCGGTGCTCGCGCTCTCCTTCCCGCTGCACCCGCCCGGCCGGCCGGAGAGCTCCCGGGCCGCCGAGCTCCTCGGCACCGGCGTCCCCACCCTCGTCGTGCAGGGCGGCAACGACCCGTTCGGCAGGCCGGAGGAGTTCCCGGACGGCCCGCACACCCTCGTGGAGGTGCCGTACGGCGACCACGGCTTCGCCGTCCCCAAGCGCGCCCCCCTCACCCAGGAGGAGGCCGTCGAGGTGATCGTGCGTGAAGTCACCACGTGGGTCACGTCACTTCGGTGACCGGCGGGCCGCACGGGAATGCCGGGCCGGGGACCGCTGTTGTGAGGGACATCGGTGCTCAGAGCAAGGAAGAGGGAGTCCGTCGCATGGGTTCGACCATCTGCCCCGAGCGTGCGCAGGCCGCTGACCTGGACTGGACGGTCCTGCCCGCGCCGAGGCCGGCCCCCGTTCGGGCGGCGGACGGAGTGGTTCCTCGTCTATCCTCCGAAGCGAGCGGGTCCGCGTTCGGGTTCGCCGCAGCGCTGGAGGAGGTGGGTCCGGTCACTGGGACCGACACAGGGACCGACGACGGCCCCGAGGAGACGACCGAGGAGCGCAACGCGCGCTTCGAGCGGGACGCCCTCGGCTACCTCGACCAGATGTACTCGGCCGCGCTGCGCATGACGCGCAACCCCGCGGACGCCGAGGACCTGGTGCAGGAGACCTACGCCAAGGCGTACGGATCCTTCCACCAGTTCCGCGAGGGCACCAACCTCAAGGCATGGCTGTACCGGATCCTCACGAACACCTTCATCAACTCGTACCGCAAGAAGCAGCGTGAGCCCCAGCGCTCGGCCGCCGAGGAGATCGAGGACTGGCAGCTCGCCCGCGCCGAGTCGCACATGTCCACCGGTCTGCGCTCGGCCGAGTCGCAGGCGCTCGACCACCTGCCGGACTCGGACGTGAAGGCGGCGCTCCAGGCGATCCCCGAGGAGTTCCGCATCGCCGTCTATCTGGCCGATGTAGAGGGCTTTGCGTACAAGGAGATCGCGGACATCATGGGTACACCCATCGGTACGGTGATGTCCCGGCTGCACCGGGGCCGCCGCCAGCTGCGCGGCATGCTCGAGGACTACGCTCGCGACCGCGGGCTGGTTCCCGCGGGCGCCGGAGAGTCGCACGATCTGAAAGGCTCGGGCTCATGAGCTGCGGAGATCCGCACGAGACGGACTGCTCAGAGGTCCTGGACCATCTCTACGAGTTCCTCGACAGAGAGATGCCCGACACCGACTGCACCAAGTTCGAGGTCCACTTCGAGGAGTGCTCCCCGTGCCTGGAGAAGTACGGCCTCGAACAGGCGGTCAAGAAGCTGGTCAAGCGCTGCTGCGGCAGCGATGACGTCCCCGTCGACCTCCGCGCCAAGGTGATGGGCCGGATCGACCTCATCCGTTCGGGTCACACGGTGCCCGAGCAGGACGTCACGGCGGCACCCCAGGAGCAGTAGCACCGAGGGCGGCGCCACCCCCTGCACGCAGGACCGAAGGCCGGGCGAACGTGTCGCCCGGCCTTCGGTGTGTCCATCGGCTTGTATCACCCGATGGTGCGAATCGCCCCCGGCGGCCCGACGGCGGCGGCCCAACTCGCTAGCGTGACCGGCGTGATGGGCGTCCAGGGCATTCCGCGAACGGCACGCGTGTACATCGGCTGCGCCCTGCTCGCCGCCACCGCCGCCGTCCTGCCCGCGCTGCGCCCCGGCACGCCCACGCCCTGGCGCGCCGTGCTCCTGCTCGCCGCCCTCTACGCGGTCTGCGAACTGCCCGCCCGCTGCTCCCTCGCCGCCCGCGCCCTCGGCCGGGCCCCCGGCGGCGCGGCCCCGCTCACCGCGGGCTCCTTCTTCCCCGTCCTGATCGCCGCCGCGCTGCTCCTGCCGCCCGCCGCCGCCGCGCTCACCGCGCTGCCCGGCGCCGTCCTCGGCCGCGTGGAACGCCCGCCCGCCGGGGCCCGGCGCGCCTGGCGGGCCGCCCAGCTCGCCCTCGCCGTCTGGGCCGCGTCGCACGCCGCCCGGCTCTTCCACTGCCACGCCGCCCTCGGACTCGGGCCCGACACCCCCGACTTCCCGTACGCGCTGCTGCCCGCCGGCGCCGCCGCGCTCACCCTCTGCCTCGTCCTCACCGTCCTCGACGGCGGCATCCGCGCCACCGCCGAACAGCTCCCGCCCCGGGCCGCCTGGCGCGGACTGCTCGGCCGCGCCCTCGCCCCGCACGCCGTGCACGGACTCGCCGGACTGATGATGGCCGTGCTCTGGCGCAGCCCGTACGGGCCGGTCGCCGCCCTCTTCGTCCTGCTGCCCATGTACATCTCCTGCTGGGTCTTCGCCCAGTACCACCGCGAGCGGGCCGCCCACCAGGCCACCATCCGGGCCCTCGTCCAGGCCGTCGACATCAAGGACCGCTACACCCGCGGCCACAGCGAACGCGTGGGCCACGCCTCCGTCCTGATCGCCCGGGAGCTCGGCATGGCCGAGGCCCGCCTGGAGGTCGTCCGCTTCGCCGGCATCCTCCACGACGTCGGCAAACTGGGCGTCCCCACCCGGGTGCTGCGCAAGGACGGGCCGCTCACCCCCGAGGAGCGCCGGATCATCGAGCTCCACCCCGAGTACGGGCACGAGATGGTCCGCGGCATCGGCTTCCTCGGCGAGGCCCGCACCGCGATCCTCCACCACCACGAACGCATGGACGGCAGCGGCTATCCGTACGGGCTCAAGGGCCGCGAGATCCCCGAGTACGCCCGGGTCGTCGCCGTCGCCGACGCCTTCGACGCCATGACCTCCACCCGCTCCTACAGCCGCGCCCGGCCCGTCGGGACCGCCCTGGCCGAGCTGGAGCGGTGCGCCGGCACCCAGTTCGACCCGCGGATGGTCGACGCCCTCGCCCGCGCCCTCGCCCGGGACGGCTGGCAGACCGAGGTCACCGCCGACGAGACCACCGCCCCGCTGCCCGGCGCCCGCACCCCGCCGCCCGACGGGACGCCCGCCGCGACCCCGCCCCCGGTGCCCGCACGGACCGCCCAGGAGCCCGCGTGAGCACCGGCCGCGCCACCGTCGGCGCCGTACGCGCCCTCGCCCTGCTGCTGACCCTCGCCGGCATCGGCGCCACGCTCTGGCAGGGCGTCGACGACCCCGCCGCCGCCCTCGCCTTCGGCACCCTCGTCGCCCTCGGCGAGCTGACCCGCTGGGGCGCCCAGCCCGGCGAGAGGGAACCCGCCCCGCTCGCCGCCGCCGGAGCCCTCGCCTACGCCCTGCTCGGCGAGAACGCCGGCCACAGCACCGCCCACGGCGTCCCGCAGACCGTCGCCGTCGCCGTCGCGGGCGGCCTCGCCGGGATCGTCCCGCACGTGGCCCGGGGCCGCGGCCCCGACCCGGACCAGCTGGCCCGCCGCGTCCTCACCGTCGGCTTCGCCGCCCTCTGCTTCCAGCCCCTGTTCAACACGGGCGCCCTCACCGCCCGCCTCGGCCACGGCCCCGCGTACGCCCTCTTCCTGCTCCTCCTGCTGCTCCTCACCGCCCTCTGCGACGCCGTCCTCGCCGCCCTGCTGCACCGCGCCCGCACCGGCCACCCCTACGGCCCGCTCCTGCGCGACCAGCTGCGCGCCCTGCCCGGCATCGGCTCCGCGGTCTGCGCCACCGGCACCGTCATGGCCCTCGGGGTGGCCGTCGCCGGACTGTGGGCGCTGCCCGTCTTCGCCGTACCGCTGCTGCTCACCCAGGTCTCCTACCGCCGGTACGCGGCCGTGCGCACCACCGACCGGCAGACCATCGCCTCGCTGGCCCGGGCCACCGAGATCGCCGGCTGCACCCCGCCGGGCCACGCCCGCCGGGTCGCCGGACTCAGCCGGGCCGTCGGCCGCGAGCTGGGCCTGACCGGCGCCGAGCTGACCGTCCTCGAATACGCGGCGCTCATGCACGACATCGGACAGCTCTCCCTGGTCGACCCCGTCGAGGGCGGCGCCACCGCCCTGCTGCCCGCCGAGGAGCAGCGCAGGATCGCCCTGCTCGGCGGGGCCGTGGTCCGCCAGACCGGGGTCGCCACCGCCGTCGCCGTCGTCGTGGAACGCCAGGCCGACCCGTACCGGGACCAGCCGCTGCCCGCCCGGATCGTCCGGACCGTCAACGCCTACGACGACCTGGCCGCCACCAGCGCCTGCGGCGGCCTCGGCGCCCTGGAACGCCTCCGGCTCGGCACCGCCCGCGACTACCACCCCGATGTCGTCGAATCGCTCGCCAGGGTGCTCGCCCGCGGTGGGGTCCCCAGGGGCATCGCCCCAG
Source organism: Streptomyces sp. NPDC093111 (assembly GCF_040683955.1). Classification (NCBI taxonomy): domain Bacteria; kingdom Bacillati; phylum Actinomycetota; class Actinomycetes; order Kitasatosporales; family Streptomycetaceae; genus Streptomyces; species Streptomyces sp. NPDC093111. Next base: position 181,637 of record NZ_JBFBNW010000016.1, read on the forward strand.
TCCCACCGGGGTAACCCATGGGTAATGAGCGCGCGTCCGACCGGGCATGGTTGGATGCGAACAAGAGGGTGAAGCGACCGGCAGGCGGGAATCGTGAGGATCTTCGGGAAGGTACGGCATCGGCCCTCCGCCTCGTGGCGGCAGGCCACCGACCGCGCGTTCACGCTGATCGGTGACGGCCGGTACGAGGACGCGGGCGCACTGCTGACGCGTGCGGCGGACCTGGAGCCCTGGCTCTCGGAGTCCTGGTTCAACCTGGCCCTGCTGCACAAGTTCCGGCACGACTGGGAGCAGGCCCGGGCCGCCGGGCTGCGCGCGGTCGCCCTGCTCGACAAGGAGACCGGCGCCCCCGACTGGTGGAACGTCGGCATCGCCGCCACCGCGCTCCAGGACTGGCCGCTGGCCCGCCGCGCCTGGCAGGCCTACGGGCTGAAGGTCCCGGGCGCCGCCGCCGGCACCGGTGAGCCGGCCGGCATGGAGCTCGGCAGCGCGGCCGTGCGGCTCTCCCCGGAGGGCGAGGCCGAGGTCGTGTGGGGCCGCCGGCTCGACCCGGCCCGGATCGAGGTCCTGTCCATCCCGCTGCCCTCCTCGGGCCGCCGCTGGGGCGAGGTCGTCCTGCACGACGGCGTCCCGAACGGCGAGCGGACCACCAGCGCGGGCCCCTCGTACCCCGTCTTCGACGAGATCGAGCTGTGGGCCCCGTCCCCGGTGCCGACCTGGGTGGTCCTCCTGGAGGCCGCCACCGAGGCCGACCGGGACGCCCTGGAGCAGCTCGCCGCCGACGCCGGCTTCGCCGCCGAGGACTGGTCCTCCTCCGTACGGCTGCTCTGCCGGGCCTGCTCGGAGTCGACCATGCCCAGCGCCGAGGGCGAGGGCGAGCACCTCGACCCGCACGACCACAGCGAACCGGGCCACCCGGGCCCGCTCGGCCACCGCTCGCCCGGCGAGCTGTGGGTGCCGGAGCGCGAATGCGGCATCGCCGCCCCCGCCGGCCTGGTCCGCGGCCTGCTCGACGGCTGGGTCGCGGACAGCCCGGACAGCCGCGAGTGGCGCGATCTGGAAGAGGTCTGCTGAGCCGGGCGCCCGGGGCCCGTAGGCTGTACGCCGACATCACAGGGTTTTGAGGAAGGCGTACGGCGGACATGGCTCAGGACACAGCGCAGGGCGGGAACGGCGTGCTCCCCGTCGACGACGAGGGCTACGTCGTCGACACGGAGGACACCGAGGAGCGCGAGACCGCGTACCGCGAGCGCGGCACCTCCCGCCCGATCACCGTGGTCGGCAACCCCGTGCTCCACAAGGAGTGCAAGGACGTCACCGCGTTCGACGACGAGCTGGCGAAGCTGGTCGACGACATGTTCGCCAGCCAGCGCACCGCCCAGGGCGTCGGCCTCGCCGCCAACCAGATCGGTGTCGACCTCAAGGTCTTCGTCTACGACTGCATGGACGACGAGGGCGTGCGCCACGTGGGCGTCGTCTGCAACCCGGTCCTCCAGGAGCTGCCGGCCGACCGCCGCGTCCTCGACGAGTCCAACGAGGGCTGCCTCTCGGTGCCGACCGCGTACGCCGAGCTCGCGCGCCCGGACTACGCCGAGCTCACCGGCCAGGACGAGAAGGGCGAGCCGATCAAGGTCCGCGGCACCGGCTACTTCGCCCGCTGCCTCCAGCACGAGACGGACCACCTGTACGGCTACCTGTACATCGACCGCCTCTCCAAGCGCGACCGCAAGGACGCCCTGCGCCAGATGGAAGAGGGCACCCCGCGCTACCCGGTCGTCGCGAACGACTGACCCGCGCCCTCCCGGACACGCCGAAGGGCCCCGCTCCCCCCGTGGAGCGGGGCCCTTCGGCGTACCGGAGGCCCGGACGCGACTCCTAGAAGTCCTCGTCCAGGTCCACCGAGCCCTCGACGGCCACCTGGTAGGCGGACGGGCGGCGCTCGAAGAAGTTGGTCAGCTCCTGGACGCCCTGGAGCTCCATGAACGCGAACGGGTTCGCCGAGCCGAACACCGGCGCGAGGCCCAGGCGGGTGAGCCGCTGGTCGGCGACGCACTGGAGGTACTCGCGCATCGACTCGGTGTTCATGCCCGGCAGGCCCTCGCCGCACAGGTCGCGGCCGAACTGGAGCTCCGCCTCGACGGCCTCCCGCAGCATCGCGGTGACCTGCGCCTGGAGCTCGTCGTCGAAGAGCTCGGGCTCCTCCTTGCGGACGGTGTCCACGACCTCGAAGGCGAAGTCCATGTGCATCGTCTCGTCGCGGAACACCCAGTTGGTGCCGGTCGCCAGGCCGTGCAGCAGACCACGGGACCGGAACCAGTACACGTACGCGAAGGCGCCGTAGAAGAACAGGCCCTCGATGCAGGCGGCGAAGCAGATCAGGTTGAGCAGGAAGCGCCGTCGGTCGGCCTGCGTCTCCAGGCGGTCGATCTTCTCGACCGAGTCCATCCACCGGAAGCAGAACTGCGCCTTCTCGCGGATCGACGGGATGTTCTCGACGGCCGCGAAGGCCGCCGCCCGGTCCTCCGGGTCGGGGAGGTAGGTGTCGAGCAGCGTCAGATAGAACTGGACGTGCACGGCCTCCTCGAAGAGCTGGCGCGAGAGGTAGAGCCGCGCCTCGGGGGAGTTGATGTGCTTGTAGAGCGTCAGGACCAGGTTGTTGGCCACGATCGAGTCGCCGGTCGCGAAGAAGGCGACCAGGCGGCCGATCATGTGCTGCTCACCGGGGGTGAGCTTGGCGAGGTCGGCGACGTCCGAGTGGAGGTCGACCTCCTCCACGGTCCAGGTGTTCTTGATCGCGTCCCGGTAGCGCTCGTAGAAGTCCGGGTAGCGCATGGGACGGAGGGTCAGTTCGAAGCCCGGGTCCAGCAGGTTCTTCTGTTCGTTGGAGCTCATCACTGGCAGGCCTCGCAGGACTCGGGGTTCTCAAGGGAGCAGGCGACGGCGTCGGGGTCGGCGACCTGCTGGACGGGGATGGTGGCGGCCTGCGCGGCGCGGGCGATCCGGGTCGCCGGGCGCGAGCGCAGGTAGTACGTGGTCTTCAGGCCCTGCTTCCAGGCGTACGCGTACATCGACGACAGCTTGCCGATGGTCGGCGTCTCCAGGAACAGGTTCAGCGACTGGGCCTGGTCCAGGAACGGGGTACGGGCGGCGGCCATGTCGATCAGGCCGCGCTGCGGGATCTCCCACGCCGTCCGGTACAGCTCGCGCACCTCGGCCGGCACCCAGTTGAAGCCGGCGATCGAGCCGTTGGCCTCGCGCAGCGCCTCGCGGGTCTGCGCGTCCCACACGCCGAGCCGCTTCAGCTCGTCCACGAGGTACGAGTTGACCTGGAGGAACTCGCCGGACAGCGTCTCGCGCTTGAAGAGGTTGGAGACCTGCGGCTCGATGCACTCGTAGACGCCGGCGATCGAGGCGATCGTCGCGGTCGGCGCGATGGCGAGCAGGAGGCTGTTGCGCATGCCGACGGCGGCGATCCGCTCGCGCAGCGCGGCCCAGCGCTCCGGCCAGTTCAGCTCCACGTCGTAGTGGTCCGGGTGCAGGACGCCGCGGGCGGTGCGGGTCTTGTCCCAGGCGGGCAGCGGGCCGTTGCGCTCGGCGAGGTCGGCGGACGCCTCGTACGCGGCCAGCATGATCCGCTCGGCGATCCGGGTGGACAGCGCGCGGGCCTCGGCCGAGTCGAAGGGCAGCTTCAGCTGGAAGAAGACGTCCTGGAGGCCCATCGCGCCCAGGCCCACCGGACGCCAGCGGGCGTTGGAGCGCCCGGCCTGCTCGGTCGGGTAGAAGTTGATGTCGACGACCCGGTCGAGGAAGGTGACGGCGGTGCGCACGGTCTCGTCGAGCCGCGCCCAGTCGATCTCCCCGTTCCGCACGAAGGCGCCGAGGTTGACCGAACCGAGGTTGCAGACGGCCGTCTCGCCGTCGTCGGTGACCTCGATGATCTCGGTGCAGAGGTTCGAGGAGTGGACGACGGAGCCGGGCTCGGCGGTCTGGTTGGCGGTCCGGTTGGACGCGTCCTTGAAGGTCATCCAGCCGTTGCCGGTCTGCGCGAGGGTGCGCATCATCCGGCCGTACAGGTCACGGGCCGGCATGGACTTCTTGGCCAGGCCCGCGGCCTCCGCCGCCCGGTACGCGGCGTCGAACGCGTCGCCGTACAGGTCGACCAGCTCGGGCACGTCGGAGGGCGAGAACAGCGACCAGTCGGCGTCCGCGTTGACCCGGCGCATGAACTCGTCCGGGATCCAGTGCGCGAGGTTCAGGTTGTGCGTGCGGCGGGCGTCCTCGCCGGTGTTGTCGCGGAGCTCCAGGAACTCCTCGATGTCCGCGTGCCAGGTCTCCAGGTAGACCGCGGCGGCGCCCTTGCGGCGGCCGCCCTGGTTCACCGCGGCGACGGAGGCGTCCAGCGTCTTCAGGAACGGCACGATGCCGTTGGAGTGCCCGTTGGTGCCGCGGATCAGCGAACCGCGGGCGCGGATGCGGGAGTACGACAGGCCGATGCCGCCCGCGTGCTTCGACAGGCGCGCGACCTGGTGGTAGCGGTCGTAGATGGAGTCCAGCTCGTCCTGCGGGGAGTCCAGCAGGTAGCAGGAGGACATCTGCGGGTGGCGGGTGCCGGAGTTGAACAGGGTGGGGGAGGAGGGCAGGTAGTCGAGCCGGCTCATCAGCCCGTACAGCGCGGCCACCTCGTCGACGGCGCGCGCCGACTCGTCCTCGGCCAGACCGGACGCCACCCGCAGCATGAAGTGCTGCGGGGTCTCGACGACCTTGCGGGTGATCGGGTGCCGCAGCAGGTAGCGGGAGTACAGGGTGCGCAGGCCGAAGTAGCCGAAGCGGTCGTCGCCGGCCGGGTCGATCAGCGCGTCGAGGCGCGCGGTGTGCGCGGCGACGAACGCGGCCGTGCGGTCGGCGATCAGGCCCTCGCGGTGGCCGACGGCGACGGAGGCCGAGAAGGAGACGGCGCCCTGGCCGGCCGCCTCGTCGGCGATGGTGAGGGTGAGCAGCCGGGCGGCGAGCCGGGAGTACGCCGGGTCCTCGGCGATGAGTCCGGCGGCGGCCTCGGTGGCCAGCTCGCGCAGCTCCGCCTCGTCCGCGCCGGCGCTGCGGCCGCGCAGGGCGGCGGCGGCGACCTTGCCGGGGTCGGTGTCCGGGAGGTCGGCGGTGAGATCGGTCAGGACCCGCAGCAGCACGGTGCCGGGGCCGTCGGTCTCGATCGCTGCGGCCGGATCGGCGGGCGCGATGGTCACGTGGGGGCTCTCCCTCGCTCGGCGCGGAGCCAGGACGGGAGGCGGGAACGGGCGGCCGTACGCACGGCGGCGCCGCGTCCACCGGCCCACTCCGCGAGGCCCGGACGTCTGTGGCACCCGGAACGGACGGACCGGGCACGCTGTCGGCAGGTCTTCGGACTCACCCTGGGCGCGAAAGCGCGCAAAACACACCGTTGCGGGACAGTTCCGGATTTCCACCGGATTCCCCTGCGGCGACAGCGAGGACGAGCATACATGTGGGGGGCGCCGCTCACGGCACCCCCCACATGTTGTGTCGGCCGGAGCCGGGCTCAGAGCTCCAGAACGTAGGTGAAGAGCGTGAAGTCCAGCCCCGGGACGGGCTTCCAGTCCCGTTCGGGGGAGCGGACGAAGCCCAGTCGCTCATAGATGCGGTGGGCGGTGGCCATCGTCCGCTGGGTGGACAGCACGATCCGCGCGCACCCCTCGACGGCCCGCGCCCGGTCCACGCAGGCCCGCACGAGGGCCTCCCCGACGCCCCGGCCGCGCGCCGCGTGTGCGACCGCCAGCATGCGGAACTCGGCCTCGCCCTCCCGGGCGATGTCGGCCCACTCCCGGCCGCCGGCGGTGAAGGTCACCCCGCCGAGGACCGCGCCGGTCGCGTCCGTGGTGTCGACCGCCACGAGCACCTCGGCCTCGGCGTCCCGCCGGGCCACGTCCCGCAGCAGCCCCAGATACGCGTCGTCCTCGCCGAAGGTGAGGAACCCGTCGTCGAGATAGGCCCGCGCGGTGATCTCGCCGAGGGCCGCGTACTCCTCGGGCCGTACCGCCCTGATCGTGAAGTCCATGCCCGGCAGTCTGCCCCCGGCACGGCTCCGCCCGCCCCCGGATATCCGGAGGCGGGCGGGAGGCGGTGGAGCGGACGGCCGCGGGGCTCAGTGCCCGGCGGTGCCGACCTTCGGCAGCTCGGTGGCGACACCCGCGTCACCGGCGTCCGCCGTGTAGTCCCCGGGCGAGGTCTCGTCGACGCCGTCGGGCGCCTTGAGCGCCTTCAGGACGACGGTGAGGACCACGGTGACGACCAGGTTGAGCACGAAGGCGGTGAGGCCGATGTAGCCGATCTCGCCGATGCCGGGGATCTCGGCCGAGGAGCCGCCGAAGTGCTTCTGGGTGGGGCTGGCCACGCCGTACGCGGCGGCGGTGCCGTAGACCATGCCGACGGCCCAGCCGGCGAGCAGCGCCCAGCGGTGGAACCAGCGGGTGAACAGGCCGCCGACGAGGGCGGGGAAGGTCTGGAGGATCCAGATGCCGCCGAGCAGCTGGAAGTTGATGGCGACGGTCTTGTCCATGGTGAGGACGAAGACCAGCGCGCCGACCTTCACCAGCAGCGAGACCAGCTTGGAGACCTTGGTCTCCTGCTCGGGCGTCGCGTTCGGCTTGAGGAAGTCCTTGTAGATGTTCCTGGTGAACAGGTTGGCCGCGGCGATCGACATGATCGCGGCCGGGACCAGGGCGCCGATGCCGATGGCGGCGAAGGCCACGCCCGCGAACCAGGCGGGGAACATGTCCTCGAAGAGCTGCGGGATGGCGAGCTGCCCGTTGGTGACCTTCACGCCGGCGGCGATCGCCATGAAGCCGAGCAGCGCGAGCAGGCCCAGCATCAGCGAGTACAGCGGCAGGATCGTGGTGTTGCGGCGGATCACCTCGCGGCTCCTGGAGGAGAGCGTCGCGGTGATCGAGTGCGGGTACATGAAGAGCGCCAGCGCCGAGCCGAGCGCGAGGGTCGCGTACGTCCACTGGCCGGCCTCGCCGGGCACGAGCGCGCCCTTGGGCTTGCCGGTGGCCGGGTTGACCGTCTGGTACGCCTCGCCCGCCTTGGCGAAGATCTCGTCGAAGCCGCCCAGCTTGATCGGGATGTAGATGATCGCCACCGCGATGACGATGTAGATCAGGGCGTCCTTGACGAAGGCGATGAGCGCCGGGGCGCGCAGGCCGGAGGAGTAGGTGTACGCCGCGAGGACGCCGAAGGCGATGAGCAGCGGCAGGTCCTTGACGAACCAGTGGGTGTCCTCGCCGCCGCCGACGCCCATCACGTCCAGGACGGCCTGGATGCCGACGAGCTGGAGCGCGATGTACGGCATGGTGGCGAGGATGCCGGTGACGGCGACCGCCAGCGACAGGCCCTTGGAGCCGAAGCGCCCGCGGACGAAGTCGGAGGTGGTGACGTACCCGTGCTTGTGGGACACCGACCACAGGCGGGGCAGGAAGGTGAAGATCAGCGGGTAGACCAGGATCGTGTACGGCACGGCGAAGAAGCCGGCCGCGCCCGCCGCGTAGATGGCCGCCGGGACGGCGACGAAGGTGTACGCGGTGTAGAGGTCGCCGCCGAGCAGGAACCAGGTGACCCAGGTGCCGAACGAACGGCCGCCCAGGCCCCATTCGTCGAGGCTGTTCTCGTTCTCGGCCTTGCGCCACTTGGCGGCCAGGAAGCCCATGACCGTGACGGCCAGGAAGAAGAAGACGAAGACGCCGAGCGCGACGCCGTTCACGCCGTCGTTCATCGCGCGTCACCCCCCTTGCGGGCGCGCTGGTCGCGCTTCCAGAGCTGGTACGCGAGCATGGTCAGCCCGGTGGAGACGACCACCCAGAGCATCTGGTACCAGTAGAAGAACGGGATGCCGATGAAGGCGGGGTCCACCTTCGCGTACGAGCCCACCCAGAGCATCGCCACGAACGGTGCGAACAGGCAGAGCGCGATCACCACTCTCGATGGTGTGATGACCGGTTGTTTCCCTTGTGTCGCTTCTGACATGGCGAAACCGTCCCCTCACTGATCACCTCGTAAGACGGGGAAATCTAGGGGACGGTCTCGCCGTTAGGAACCCCTGTCCGTATAACGGATCAGGCGTGTCCGGTCAGCCGTTGGGGCGCTGCAGACGGGCGACGAACTTGTACCGGTCGCCGCGGTAGACCGAACGCACCCATTCGACCGGTTCGCCCTGCGCGTCGAGGGAGTGCCGGGAGAGCATCAGCATCGGCAGGCCCACGTCCGTGCCGAGCAGTCCGGCCTCGCGCGGGGTGGCCAGCGAGGTCTCGATGGTCTCCTCGGCCTCGGCCAGGTGCACGTCGTACACCTCGGCGAGCGCGGTGTAGAGCGAGGTGTACTTCACCAGCGAACGCCGCAGCGCGGGGAAGCGCTTGGCGGACAGGTGGGTGGTCTCGATGGCCATCGGCTCGCCGCTCGCCAGGCGCAGCCGCTCGATCCGCAGCACCCGGCCGCCGGCGGTGATGTCGAGCAGCCCGGCGAGGGTGTCGTCGGCGGTGACGTAGCCGATGTCGAGGAGCTGCGAGGTGGGCTCCAGGCCCTGCGCGCGCATGTCCTCGGTGTACGAGGTGAGCTGGAGGGCCTGGGAGACCTTGGGCTTGGCCACGAAGGTGCCCTTGCCCTGGATCCGCTCCAGGCGTCCTTCGACCACCAGTTCCTGCAGTGCCTGGCGCACGGTGGTGCGCGAGGTGTCGAACTCGGCGGCGAGAGTGCGCTCGGGCGGGACCGGGGTGCCGGGCGGCAGGGTGTCGGTCATGTCGAGCAAGTGCCGCTTCAGTCGGTAGTACTTGGGCACGCGCGCGGTGCGGGTGGCGGCGCCGCCCTCTGTCTCCGTGCTGCCCGCGTCCGTGGCCATGGCCTGCCTTCCCGACTCCTGTGCTGCTGCCGTCACCGGCTCCTCCGTCTGTCGCGGCTCACATGGTGGCACGGACCGGTCACGGGTCGTCGCCCTCCCTCAGGTGTCGGTCCGATAACGGACGCGACTGCCCTTCTTATACACCCTTGACACCCCTAAAGGTCTAGGCCAAGCTCCGGGTACTGGTCTACACCATTAAAGACCAGGTCCCAGCCCCACGAGCATTACTCGACGTATGTCTGTATGTCTTCGCGCGGTGGGCAGGGGTTGCAGCATCCCTGAGGAGGGTGGCGTGAAGCGCAAGCTCATCGCGGCGATCGGCGTCGCGGGCATGATGGTCAGCATTGCCGCGTGTGGTGGCACGGACGACAAGGGCGGTGCGAAGGCCGGCGGTGACGCCAAGGAGCTCACCGTCTGGCTGACGGTCGACGCCCAGAACAACTGGCCCGAGCTGGTCAAGGCCGCCGATGACGCGGTGACCAAGAAGCACCCGGGCATCAAGATCAAGCACGAGTACTACGGCTGGCCGGACAAGAACACCAAGCTGGACGCGGTGCTCGCCACGGACAAGGCCCCGGACGTTGTCGAGATGGGCAACTCCGAGATGATCAGCTACATGGCCAAGGGCGCCTTCGCCGAGGTCGACCCGTCGAAGTTCGAGAACTCCGACAAGTGGCTGGACGCCCTCAAGGACTCGGTCACCTACAACGGCAAGACCTACGGTGTCCCCTACTACGCCGGTGGCCGCGTGGGCACCTGGCGCAAGGACATCGCCGCCGAGGCGGGCGTCAAGGCCGCCCCGAAGACCTGGGCCGAGCTGACCGCGGCGCTCGACGCCATCCAGAAGAAGAAGGGCGACAAGTTCAGCGCCTGGTACCAGCCGTCGCCGGACTGGTACGCCGCGATGTCCTTCGTCTACGAGGCCGGCGGCTCCATCGCCAAGCAGGACGGCGAGACCTGGAAGTCGAACCTCTCCTCGGCCGAGTCCGTCAAGGGCCTCACCGAGTACAAGAACATCGTCGACAAGTACATGCACGGCGACAAGACGAAGGACGAGTCCGACCGTCCCGTCGTCTTCGGCCAGGGCAACTCCGCGACGATCTTCGCCGCCGGCTGGGAGGGCGCCACCGCCGCCGACCCGAAGTCCGACAAGGTCGGCGGGCTGAAGGACAAGCTCGAGAACTTCGTCATGCCCGGCCCGTCCGGCAAGAACCTCCCGGTCTTCCTCGGCGGCTCGGACCTGGCCATCCCGGTCAAGTCCAAGGCGCAGGGCGTCGCCGGCGAGTGGATCGCCGCCTTCACCGGCGCCGAGGGCCAGAAGGGTCTCATCGCCAAGGGCAACCTGCCCAACAACAAGGCGGACCTCGCCCCGCTGAAGAACGACCCGGCCACCGCCGTCCCGGCGACCGCGGCCGAGTCCAGCTGGTTCGTCCCGACCGCCCCCGGCTGGGGCCAGGTCGAGAAGGCGCAGACCCTCAAGACGATGCTCATCGAGATCGCCAACGGCAAGAAGTCGGTCGAGCAGGCGGCCAAGGACGCCGACGCCGCGATCGACAAGGTCATCAACACCAAGTGACCTATGGGCAGGGCCCCGCCACCACGGCGGGGCCCTGCCGCCCGTACCACGAGAGGGATCGCTGAGGAGCACGGGATGAGTGCCGCAGACACAACCACCGCGAAGGTGCCGCCGGTGCGGCAATCGCCACCATCCGGCTCCCAAGCCGGTACGCCCGCCCCGCGCGGGAAGTCCAAGAGCGGGGCCGGGATCCCATGGCTGCTTCTCGCGCCATGTCTGCTCGTGCTCCTCCTGGTGCTCGGCTATCCGCTGATCCGCCTGGTCACCCTCTCGTTCCAGAAGTTCGGGCAGCCGCAGCTGTGGGGCTTCCAGGAGGCCGAGTCGGCCGGCCTGTCGAACTTCACCGCCATCCTCGGCGACTCCGAGTTCTGGGCCGTCGTCCTGCGCACCGTGATCTTCGCGGCCGGCGCCGTGATCGTGACGATGGTCCTCGGCATGGCCATCGCGCTGCTCCTCCAGCGCGTGTCCACCTGGGTCAAGATGCTCATCAACATCGTCCTCGTGGCGAGCTGGGGCATGCCGATCATCGTCGCCACCGCCATCTTCAAGTGGATCTTCGACACCGACTACGGCGTGCTCAACTGGCTGCTCAGCCGCCTCCCCGGCGTGGACATGATCGGCCACAACTGGTTCGCCAGCGGCCCGCAGGGCCTCGCCGTGATCATGCTCCTGGTGGTCTGGGGCGCCGTGCCCTTCGTCGTCATCACGCTGAGCGCCGGTCTCACCCAGGTGCCGAAGGAGCTCGAAGAGGCCGCCCGCCTCGACGGCGCCGGCGCCTGGAAGGTCTTCCGCTACGTCACCCTTCCGATCATGAAGCCGATCCTCGTCATGCTGACGACGCTCTCGGTGATCTGGGACATGGGTGTCTTCCCGCAGGTCTACGTGATGCGCAACGGCCACCCCGAGGCCGAGTTCCAGCTGCTCACCACGTACTCGTTCGACAGGGCGTTCGTCGTCAACGACTACGGCACCGGCTCCGCCATCGCGCTCGTCACGGTGGTGCTGCTGCTGGGCGTGGTCGCGGTGTACATGCGCCAGATGCTCAAGATCGGAGATGTCGAATGAGCACCGCCAAGGTCTCCGCGGCGCCGCGCCGCCCGCGCAAGTCGAAGCTGGGCTGGAACCTGCTCGGGCTGCTCGTCTTCGTCACCGCCGGCTTCCCGGTCTACTGGATGCTCAACACCGCGTTCAAGCCCGACAAGGACGCCATCGACCCGAACCCCAAGTTCTTCCCGACCACGTTCACGCTCGACAACTTCAAGCGTGCGCTGGACATCGCGGACTTCTGGGGACCGGTCACCCGCAGCCTGCTCGTCTCGTCCGTCGTGGTCGTGATCGGCATCGTGGTCGGCCTGCTCGCCGCCCTCGCGATCTCCCGCTTCGCCTTCCGCGGCCGCAAGATCGTCATCGTCGGCATCCTCGCGGTCCAGATGGTCCCGCTCGTCGCGATGATCATCCCGGTCTTCCTGATGCTCAACGACCTGGGCCAGTACGACAAGCTCACCGGTCTGATCATCACGTACCTGACCTTCATCCTGCCCTTCACGGTGTGGACGCTGCGCGGATTCATCGTCAACATCCCCAAGGAGCTGGAGGAGGCCGCCCAGGTCGACGGCTGCACGCCCACCGGCGCGTTCCTCCGGGTCGTCTTCCCGCTGCTCGCTCCCGGCATGGTCGCCACCTCGGTCTACGGCTTCATCCAGGCCTGGAACGAGTACCTCTACGCCCTGATGCTGATGAGCCAGCAGAACCAGACGGCCACCGTCTGGCTCTCCAACTTCATCACCAAGAACGGCACCGAGTACTCCGCGATGATGGCCGGCTCGACCATGATGGCCGTCCCCATCGTGATCCTCTTCCTCCTCGTCCAGCGCAAGATGGCCGCTGGCCTGACGGCCGGCGCAGTGAAGGGATGACGTCCGCACCATGACCATTCTCGAAAGCGCCTCGGACACCCTGACCCGGGACGCCCTCACCGTCCTCCAGCCGGGCTTCGTCGGCACGACGGCCCCCGACTGGCTGCTCCGCCGCATCGGCGAGGGGCTCTCCTCGGTCGGCCTCTTCGGCCGCAACATCGACAACCCGGAGCAGCTCGCCGCGCTCACCGCGCGGCTGCGCGCCGAGCGCGACGACGTCCTGGTCGCCATCGACGAGGAGGGCGGCGACGTCACCCGCCTCGAGGTCAAGCAGGGCTCCTCGTTCCCCGGCAACTACGCGCTGGGCAGCGTCGACGACGTCGAGCTCACCCGGGCCGTGGCCCGCGAGCTCGGCCGCCGGCTCGCCGAGTGCGGGGTCGACCTCAACTGGGCGCCGTCCGCCGACGTGAACTCCAACGCCGACAACCCGGTCATCGGGGTGCGTTCCTTCGGCGCCGACCCGGAGCTGGTCGCCCGGCACACCGTGGCCTATGTCGACGGCCTCCAGGCCGTGGGCGTCGCCGCCTGCACCAAGCACTTCCCGGGGCACGGCGACACCAACGTGGACTCGCACCACGCGCTGCCCCGCATCGATGTGGACCTCGACACACTGCACGCCCGTGAGCTGGTACCTTTCCGCGCCGCCATCGCCGCGGGTACCAAATCCGTCATGAGCGCGCATATCCTGCTCTCCGCGCTCGACCCGAACCGTCCGGCCACCCTGAGCCCGCAGATCCTCACCGGTCTGCTCCGCCGGGAGCTGGGCTTCGAGGGACTGATCGTCACCGACGGCATGGAGATGCAGGCCATCGCGTCGACGTACGGCATCGAGCGCGGATCCGTCCTCGCGATCGCCGCGGGCGCCGACGCCATCTGCGTCGGCGGCGGGCTGGCCGACGAGGGCACCGTACTGAGCCTGCGCGACGCGCTGGTGAACGCGGTACGGACCGGTGAACTGCCCGAGGAGCGGCTGGCCGACGCCGCGGCGCGCGTGCGCGCCCTGGCGGCCTGGACCCAGGCGCACCGGGCCAGGGGGGCTGTTTCGGGGCCGGGCGCGGCAGTGCAGGAGGGGACCGCGCCCGGCACCGACGTGGGTCTCGTCGCGGCCCGCCGGGCCCTGCGGGTGACCGCGGGGGAGCGGCCGTACCAGCCGATCACCAGCGCGCCCTACGTGGCCTCCTTCACCCCCGTCGCCAACTTCGCGGTCGGCGACGAGACCCCCTGGGGCATCGCCGCCGAGCTGGAGCGGCTCCTCCCGGGCACCGCCACCGGCTCCTACGGCGCCGAGGGATCCCTGGACGAGCTGCTGGCCGCCGCCGGCGACCGGCGGGTGGTCGCGGTCGTACGCGACGCCCACCGGCACCCGTGGATGGCGAAGGCCCTGGACGCCCTGCTCGCGGCCCGCCCGGACACCGTGGTGGTCGAGATGGGCCTGAACGAGTCGGAGCCCCGAGGGGCCCTGCACATCGCCACGCACGGCGCCGCCCGTGTCTGCGGCCGCGCCGCGGCGGAGGCCGTCGTCGGCCGCTAGTCCCGCGCTCCGCGTACGCGAAGGGGCCCGGCACCTGGATCAGGTGCCGGGCCCCTTCGGTCGTTCCCGTGCCGCGGGGGACCGGCGGGGGGCTAGATGCCCTGCCAGGACGGCTTGTTCGCGAAGGTGTGGCGGAAGTAGTCGGCCAGCTTCAGCTTGGAGGCGGCGGCCTCGTCCACGACCACGGTCGCGTGCGGGTGCAGCTGGAGCGCGGAGGCCGGCACGAGCGCCGCGACCGGGCCCTCGACGGTCTGCGCCACGGCCTCGGCCTTGCCCTCGCCGGTGGCGAGCAGCACCAGGTGACGGGCCTCCAGGATGGTGCCGATGCCCTGGGTGATGACGTGGTGCGGCACCTGGTCGATGTCGTTGTCGAAGAAGCGCGCGTTGTCCACCCGGGTCTGCTCGGTGAGCGTCTTGATCCGGGTGCGGGAGGCGAGCGAGGAGCAGGGCTCGTTGAAGCCGATGTGCCCGTCGGTGCCGATGCCGAGGATCTGGAGGTCGACGCCGCCGGCCTCGCTGAGCGCCCGGTCGTAGGCCTCGCAGGCCGCCAGGACGTCCTCGGCGGAGCCGTCGGGGCCCATGAAGGCGTCCTGGGAGAGCCCGAGCGGCTCGACGACCTGGCGCAGCACCGTGGACCGGTAGGACTCGGGGTGCCCGGCGGGCAGCCCCACGTACTCGTCCAGCTGGGCGATGCGGGCCCGGGAGGCGTCCACGGAGCCGGCCGCGACCTGGGCGGTCAGGGCGTCGTAGATGGGCAGCGGGGTCGATCCGGTGGCCACGCCGAGCAGCGCGTCGGGCTTGCGGCGCAGGAGGTCGGCGATGCCGTCCGCGATGAGCTCGCCGCCCGCCTTGGCGTCCTTGACGATGACAACTTCCACGCTGTGCCTGCCGATCTGGTGAGGGCTGGAAAGGAGCCTGGTGGTATAGACCAATCGAAACTCAAATCTAGCAGAGCCGAGCCCGTCCGCCCATGCCGTTCCGGCCCATCCCGTCCATCGTCGACCGCACCCGTCCCGCCAGCCACTCGAAGCCCTCCCGCCCCGCCGTCCCGGGGGGTGAGGGGCCCACCGAGGGAGGGCCCGCCGAGGTGGGCGCCGCCCAGGGAGGGGGTCGGGCCTCGCGAGGGCGGCCTCAGGCCAGCGAGCCTCCCGTCGCGTCGATCCACTGCCCCGTCACCCAGCGCGCGTCGTGGGAGGCCAGGAAGGCCACCACGTCGGCTATGTCGGCCGGCTCCCCGACCTTCCCCAGGGCCGACATCGCCGCCGCCCCCGCCCGAGCCTCCTCGTTCCCCCGCAGCCAGCCCGCGTTGATGTCGGTGTCGACGATGCCCGGCGCCACCGCGTTCACCGTGATCCCGCGCGGGCCGAGGACCTTGGACAGATAGCGGGTGAACGTGTCGAGCGCGCTCTTCGACATCGCGTACGCGATCAGCTCCGGCATCACCGCCGCGTGCGAGAGGCCCGTCGACACGTTCACGATCCGGCCGCCGTCGCGCAGCCGCTCCGCGCCCAGCCGGGCCAGGAAGAAGGGCGCCTTCGTGTTGACCGCGAAGATCCGCTCGTACTCCTCCTCGCCGATCGAGGAGAAGGGGGCGGAGGCGCCGATCCCCGCGTTGTTCACCAGGATGTCCAGGCCGTCCGCGTGGGCGTCGAAGGCCGCCCACAGCGCCTCCGCGTCCCCCGGGACGCCCAGCTCCTGCCCGATCGCGAAGGCGTCGCCGCCGGCGGCCAGGATCGTGGCGACCGTCTCCTTCGCCGCCGCCTCGTTGCTCCCGTAGTGCACGCCGACCCGCGCCCCGTCCCGCGCCAGACGCTCGGCCACGGCCCGCCCGATGCCCCTGCTGCCGCCCGTGACCAGTGCCGTCTTCCCCTTGAGCACGCCCATGACGACGCCCCCCTCATATGTGTAGCGGTCGTTATGAAAAGAACCGTACCACCTTTCGTAGCGCCCGCTATAGAATTAACGCCATGACCTCGAAACAGCGCGGCCGGCCCCGTTCCTTCGACCGCCCGACGGCGCTGGAGCAGGCCACCATGGCCTTCTGGGAGCACGGCTACGAGACGACCTCCGTCTCCGACCTCACCCGGGCCATGGGCATCAGCGCCCCGAGCCTCTACGCGGCCTTCGGCGACAAGAAGACCCTCTTCGAGGAGGTCGTGGAGGAGTACGCGCGCTCGTACGGCGCCTTCGGCGGGCGCGCCTTCGCGGAGGAGCCGACGGCCCGCGGCGCGATCGGGCGGATGCTCAGGGAGGCGGCGGGGGAGTACACGGACCCGGCCCACCCGCGGGGCTGCCTGATGATCTCGGCCGCGGTCAACTGCTCGACGCCCGAGGTCGAGGAGGCCCTGCGGAGCCGCCGCAACGCCAACGTCTCGGCGTTCGAGGCGCGGATCCGCCGGGACGTCGAGAGCGGCGAGCTGCCCGCGGACACCGACGCCCCGGCCCTGGCCCGCTTCAGCGGCGCCGTCCTGCAGGGCATGTCCCAGCAGGCCCGCGACGGCGCCGGGCGGCAGGAGCTGGAGGCGCTGGCGGAGACGGCGATGCGGGCGTGGCCGGAGACGACTCCCGTGAAGGCCCCGGAAACACCCGCGGGCCGCGGCGCCTGACGGGACCCTCAACCCGTCCGGCACCGCAGCCCGGAGTTACTCGGCCGTGGGTGTGCGGTGCCCTCGGCCGTATGGGAGGTCTCGGCGCAGTCAGGGCAGAGAGCGCCGGGTACCTCGTCCACCCTCCTGTGCGGGGAGAGTGGAGGCTCCTGTGAAGCATTGTGGACTAGACCATTCTCGTCTGTCCATCCATAGGAACCGGGTCCTTCCGGGCCCATCCTCCAACACGGAGGCCCGGAGATCCAGGTTCACCGCCCTGTAATTCCGCGGGTACGCTCGCACCCGTGCCCTCCATGAACGACCTCGTCCGCCAGCACACCGCTCTGAGCGAGTCCGACCTCGACTGGCTCCACATGCTGGTGTCGGAGTGGCAGCTGCTCTCCGACCTCTCCTTCGCCGACCTCGTCCTGTGGGTCCCGACCCTCGACGGCACCCGGTACGTCTCCGTCGCCCAGATGCGGCCCAACACCGGCCCCACCTCGTACCAGGACGACATGGTCGGCCACCTGGTCCCGCGCGGCCGGCGCCCGCTCCTGGACGCCGCCCTGGACGAGGGCCGGATCGTGCGCGAGGGCGACCCCGAGTGGCGCGAGGAGGTCCCGGTCCGGGTCGAGTCCATCCCCGTGCGCCGCGAGGGCCGCGTCCTCGGCGTCATCGCCCGCAACACCAACCTGCTCACCGTCCGGACCCCGTCCCGGCTGGAGCTCACCTACCTCCAGTCCGCCTCCGACCTGGCCCAGATGATCGCCGCGGGCAGCTTCCCCTTCCCCGGCGAGCAGGTCGACATGGACTCCTCGCCGCGGGCCGGCGACGGGCTGATGCGGCTCGACGCCGACGGCGTCGTCCAGTACGCCTCGCCCAACGCCCTCTCCGCGTACCACCGGCTCGGCCTCGCCGCCGACCTCACCGGCCAGCACCTCGGCCAGATCACCGCCGAACTCGCCCCCTCCCGCGGCCCGGTCGACGAGGCCCTGGCCACGATGGCCTCCGGCTACGCCCCGCGCGAGTTCGAGGTCGAGGGCAACGGCGGCTCGATCCAGCTGCGCGCGATCCCGCTCAAGCCCAAGGGCACCCGCATCGGTTCGCTGGTGCTGCTCCGGGACGTCACCGAACTGCGCCGTCGCGAGCGCGAGTTGATCACCAAGGACGCCACCATCCGGGAGATCCACCACCGGGTGAAGAACAACCTCCAGACGGTGGCCGCCCTGTTGCGCCTCCAGGCCCGCCGGATGGACTCGGAGGGCGGGCGCGAGGCCCTCAACGAGGCAGTGCGGCGCGTCGGTTCGATCGCCATCGTCCATGAGACGCTGTCCCAGAACCTGGACGAGCGGGTCGAGTTCGACGAGATCGCGGACCGGGTGATCGCGATGGTCGCCGAGATCTCCCCGGGCAAGGTGACCTGCCGGCGCAACGGGCGCTTCGGCATCCTGGACGCCGAGGTCGCCACCCCGCTGGCCATGGTCCTCACCGAGATCCTGCAGAACGCGCTGGAGCACGCCTTCGCGCCGGGCGAGCAGGGCACCGTCGAGGTCACCGCCGTCCGCGGCGAGTCCCGCGCCGACGCCCGGCTCCTGATCACGGTCAAGGACGACGGGCGCGGTCTGCCCGAGGGCTTCGACCCGCAGCGGGCCGGCAACCTCGGACTGCAGATCGTGCGGACCCTGGTCGAGGGCGAGCTCGGCGGCGGATTCGACATGCAGCCGGGCGCCGAGGGCGGCACCCGGGTCGTCCTCGACATCCCCGTACAGCCGCAGAAGTAGCGTCCGTACGGCGGGAGTTGAGAGCCGGATCACACCGGCGGCCTGAGCACGGCAGCGAGCCCCGGACCGAAGGAACTCGGTCCGGGGCTCGAATGCTGTGGGTTACTGCTGCGCGCTGCGGCTCGGGGGCGGTGATTGCGTACACGATGTACGCGCCGCTTGCCTCAGGCTGTCACAGGTGGCTCAGGCGCTGGCGTTGCGCGCCCGGTTGCGGGCGGCGCGGCGCTTCATCGCGCGGCGCTCGTCCTCGCTGAGGCCACCCCAGACGCCGGAGTCCTGGCCGGACTCGAGCGCCCACTGCAGGCACTGCTCCATGACGGGGCAGCGACGGCAGACGGCCTTGGCTTCCTCGATCTGCAGCAGCGCAGGACCGGTGTTGCCGATGGGGAAGAACAGCTCGGGGTCTTCCTCACGACAAACGGCGTTGTGACGCCAGTCCATGGCTGCTACCTCTCTTGGTTATTACGTGCAAGTTGCTTGTGAATGTGAACGCTTTCACGAATCCCCCCGCAAGGGAAGGGCCGACTGCCAGGTGAACTGGTGTGGTCCTGGGTTTTGAGGAGGGGTTCTGGCTCTCAGTGGAGGCCGGTCTTGCGGGCCGTCCCGATCGCCAAGAAGAGACTCGCAAACCTCGGCAACGGATACAACCCCTTCTGGAAAGTTTTTTTTGATTCCTCGGTGTCGGCTCCGTCACAGCCGTACTTCTAGGGGGTGGATGGCAGCCTAAACGTTCGAGTGGAAGGACTTTCGACCCTTCCGGTCACACAATCACACGCAGTGCACGGCGTACGCCTGTGAACGTCACGCTCGTACGCAGCCCCAGGTGGTCACCGTCCATCTGGAGCGGCAGGGGCACCTTCGAATGCAAGGTGAAGTCGGTCAGGTCGTGCAGGGTCAGCGCGTGCTTGCCGTGCGGCCCCCGCTCGGGGGTCGAAGTGAGCAGCTGGGTGGCGTACCGAGCCACCGAAGGGGCCGAGAGCCGGCTCAGTCCGAGCACGTCGAGGGCCGTCTCGAAGGAGGCGTCCGGCGACGCGTACACCGGACGATTCCCCAGGTAGGTCCAGGGAGAGGTGTTGCAGATTATGGAGAGGACCAGATCCTCCACGGGATCCTCACCCGGCCGGTCCAGGGTGATCGTGCCGTGCCGCCGGTTCTGCTCGCCCAGGAACTGGCGCACCACCTGACGCAGATAGAGCGCGTGGGTCGAACGCTTGCCGCGCTCCCGCTGCTGTTCGACCCGGCCGATCACGCTCGCGTCGAAACCGAACCCGGCACAGAACGTGAACCAGCGTTCGGGCACCGCCTCGTCCTCCGTGCCCGGCGTACCGGACGCGAGCCCCAGGCTCACCGTCCGTGCCCGCCGCTCACGCAGCGCGTCGAGCAGCGCCCCGGTCGCCTCCACGGCGTCGTTCGGCAGTCCGAGCGCCCGCGCGAACACGTTGGTCGAGCCGCCCGGCACCACCGCGAGCCCCGGCAGCCGGTCCGGATCGGGCCCCGCGTGCAGCAGCCCGTTGACCACCTCGTTGACCGTGCCGTCGCCGCCCAGCGCCACCACCAGGTCGATGTCGTCCGAGTCGGCGGCCCTGCGCCCCAGGTCGCGGGCGTGGCCGCGGTACTCGGTCGTGATCGCCTCCAGCTTCATCTCGCTGGCGAGCGCGTGGATCAGCACATCCCGTGTGCGGGCACTGGTGGTGGTTGCTGCCGGGTTGACCACGAGAAGCGCGCGCATGGTCGCCAGGGTACCTACCCGGCGGTACCCCGGCCCAGCCGCCCGCGCCCCACGGCTCCCCGCCGAGCCCGGCTACCCTGCCTGCATGAGCAGTGCCGAGAGTGCCCAGAGCCCCGAGAGTGCAGACATGAGCGGTACGGAGCGGAGCCCGCGGCCCGGGCGCCTCGCCGCCGCCGCGGCCGTGGCGGGCGTCGAGGGCCTCGCCCTCCTGGTCGGCGGCCTCTACATGCTGGTGACCGTCCTGGCCGACGGGCCCGAGGACCTCGCCTCGGCCGTCATGGGCGCGGCGACCCTCGTCGCCCTCGGCCTCATCCCGCTCGCCGCCGCCCGCGGCCTGTGGCTGCGCCGCTCCTGGGCCCGGGGCCCCGCGGTCATCACCCAGATCCTCGCCCTGCCGGTCGCCTGGCAGCTGCTCCAGGCGGACAGCGTCATGATCCCGGCCGGCATCGCGCTCGCCGTGTTCGCCGTGACCGGGCTCGTCCTGCTGGTGAGCCCGTCCACGACCGAGGCGCTCGGTATCCGGCGCCCCGGCCAGGACGCGCCGCGGTAGACCCCGGGGCCTACTCCTCGACCAGCAGCTTCTCCCGCAGCTGCGCGAGCGTGCGCGCGAGCAGCCGGGAGACGTGCATCTGCGAGATGCCGACCTCCTGAGCGATCTGCGACTGGGTCATGTTCCCGAAGAAACGCAGCAGCAGGATCCGCTTCTCGCGCGGCGGCAGGTCCTCCAGGAGCGGCTTGAGCGACTCCCGGTACTCGACGCCCTCCAGCGCCTCGTCCTCCGCGCCCAGCGTGTCCGCGACCGCGGGCGACTCGTCGTCCGTGTCCGGCACGTCCAGGGAGAGCGTCGAGTAGGCGTTCGCCGACTCCAGGCCCTCCAGGACCTCCTCCTCCGAGATCCCGAGCCGCTCCGCGAGCTCGTGCACCGTCGGCGAGCGGCCGTGCTGCTGGGAGAGCTCCGCCGTCGCCGTCGTCAGCGAGAGCCGCAGCTCCTGGAGGCGCCGGGGGACCCGCACCGCCCAGCCCTTGTCCCGGAAATGGCGCTTGATCTCGCCGACCACCGTCGGGGTCGCGTACGTGGAGAACTCCACGCCCCGGTCGGGGTCGAACCGGTCCACCGACTTGATGAGACCGATCGTGGCGACCTGCGTCAGGTCGTCCAGCGGCTCGCCGCGGTTGCGGAAGCGACGGGCCAGGTGCTCGACCAGCGGCAGGTGCATCCGCACCAGCCGGTCGCGCAGCGCCGCCTTCTCCGCCGAACCCTCCGGAAGGGCGCGCAGCTCGATGAAGAGCGCCCGCGCCCCGCTGCGGTCGTGCGGATGGGGGGTCGCCGGAGGCTCGGGAACCTCCTCGGCGCCCTCGGCCCGGTCGCCGCCCTCGGCCTCGTCGGCGCCCTCGGCTTTGTCGGCCCCCTCCGCCTCGGCGGCCCCGGGCGTCCCGGGGGTCTCCGGCGTTCCGGCGGCCACCGAGGGCTCAGGTGGCTCAGGCGTCTCCTGGGTCCCGGCAGCCTCCGGAGTCCCCGGAACCTCGTTGTGCTGGTCCTGCTCGCTCATCTGGTCCGCCTGCTCCGCGTGATCCGTAGCGACCTCGACTCCAGTCTCGACCGAGACCGACCCGGCCTCGGCATCCGGATGCGGCCGTGCCTGCTGCTCAGGGATGCCGGCCGTCGCGTCCCCGCGCCTCACGCCGGGCCTGGCCCCGCGCCGCGCTGTTTGTACAGGCTGATGGAGACCGTACGGTCCTCCGCCACGGACGATTCCACCTTGCCGGCCAGTGCCGACAGCACCGTCCACGCGAAGGTGTCCCGCTCGGGGGCCCGGCCGTCGGTCGTCGGGGCCGAGACCGTCACGTCGAGCGAGTCGTCGACCAGCCGGAAGACGCAGCTCAGCACCGACCCCGGCACGGCCTGCTGGAGCAGGATCGCGCACGCCTCGTCGACGGCGATGCGCAGGTCCTCGATCTCGTCGAGGGTGAAGTCCAAGCGCGCCGCGAGACCGGCCGTGGCCGTACGCAGCACGGACAGGTAGGCACCCGCAGCGGGCAGCCGGACTTCCACGAAGTCCTGGGTCCCGGGCTCGCCTGCGATCTGGGACACCCTCACCTCCAAGGTGGCACAAGCTCTTTCGGGGTCCGGGGAAGAACCCCCCGAACCAGGCGGTACGCAGTGGGTTGCGCAGTCCGCCGAGACGCTATCGCGATCCGTCCCGCCGTGTCGCCGGGGGCCCTGAGGACCGGCCCCCGCCCGGCGGCCGCGGAGACCCGCGGAGGGGTGACGTACCCAGCCGTCAGACGATCGAACCGTCCACGAAGCACCAGCGCCAGCGCTCGTTCGGTTCGAAGGTGCGCATCACCGGGTGGCCGGTCGTCGCGAAGTGCGCCGTGGCGTGCCGGCCCAGCGAGGAGTCGCAGCAGCCCACGTGCCCGCAGCTGAGGCAGAGCCGCAGCTGGACGGGGTGGGTGCCGTCGGCCAGGCACTCCGGACAGGTGGCGTGCAGGGGCGCCGGTTCGGGGCGCGGCATTTCGGCAACGTGCGGGCACTCGCTCATGATGGCCAGGTTACGTTGTGGCACCAACGGCGTGGCGGGAGTGACGCACGAGCACGGACGGGACGGGCGACGGGACGGTATGGACGCACTGCAACTGGTGGCACTGGTCGCGGCGAGCGCCGCGGTGGCGGGGTTCGCGCGGCGCACACCGGTGCCCGCGCCGCTGCTCCTCGTCGCCGTCGGTCTCGCGTGCGCCTACCTGCCCGGGGTGCCGGACTACACCCTCGACCCGCACATCGTGCTGCCGCTGATCCTGCCCCCGCTGCTCTACACGGCCGCCGTCGAGTCCTCCTACCTGGACCTGCGGGCCAACATCCGGCCGGTCGCCCTGCTCTCCGTCGGCTACGTGCTCTTCGCGACGGTCGCGGTCGGCTGGCTCGCGTACGTACTGGTGCCCGATCTGCCGTTGACCGCGGCGCTGGTCCTCGGCGCGGTGGTCGCCCCGCCGGACGCCGTCGCCGCCACCGCCATCGCGCGGAAGCTGGGCCTGCCGAACCGGATCACCACCATCCTCCAGGGCGAGTCCCTGGTGAACGACGCCACCGCCATCACCGCGTACAAGGTGGCGCTCGCCGCCGCCGTGGGGGAGGGCATCAGCTGGGCCGGCGGCATCGGCGAGTTCGCGCTCGCCGCGCTCGGCGGCATCGGCGTCGGCCTGGTCCTGATGGTGCCGATCCACTGGCTCCGCACGCACCTGCGCGAGGCCCTGCTGCAGAACACCCTCTCGCTGCTCATCCCGTTCATCGCCTACGCCGCCGCCGAGGAGGTCGGGGCCTCCGGCGTCCTCGCCGTCGTGGTCGTCGGCCTCTTCCTCGGCCACAAGAACTGGAAGGTCGACTTCGCCACCCGGCTCCAGGAGGAGGCGGTCTGGAAGATGGTCGCCTTCGTCCTGGAGTCCGCCGTCTTCGCGCTGATCGGCCTCCAGCTGCCGTACGTCGTCCAGGGCCTCGGCCCGTACGGCATCGGGGAGGCCGCCTGGTACGCGGCCGGGGTCTTCGTGGCCGTGGTCGTCGTCCGCTTCGTCTGGGTCTACCCGGCCACCTTCCTGCCCCGCTGGATGTCCGAGCGCATCCGGGAGCGCGAGCCCGAGGTGGACTGGCGGGCACCGCTGGTCGTCGGCTGGGCCGGCATGCGCGGGGTCGTCTCGCTCGCCATCGCCTTCTCGATCCCCGTCGTCGCCGACGGCGTCGAGTTCCCGGCCCGCAACCTGGTGCTCTTCCTGACCTTCACCACCGTGATCGGCACGCTCGTCGTCCAGGGCCTCACCCTGCCGCCGCTGATCCGCGTCCTGAAGCTGCCGGGCCGCGACCGCTACCAGGAGACCCTGGCCGAGGCGCAGGCCCAGAGCGAGGCGTCGCAGGCCGCCGAGGAGCGGCTCGACGCGCTCCTGACCGACCCGGCCAACACCCTCCCGCCGCCCCTCGCCGACCGGCTCCGCACCGTCCTGGAACGGCGCCGCAACGCCGTCTGGGAGCGGCTCGGCGCGGTCAACGAACTCACCGGCGAGACCGCCGACGACACCTACCGGCGGCTGGCCCGCGAGATGATCGACGCCGAACGCGAGGTCTTCGTACAGCTGCGCGACGCACGCCGCATCGACGACGAGATGATGCGCACCCTGCTGCGCCGCCTCGACCTGGAGGAGGCCGCGGCCTACCGCGAGGAGTCCGCCTGAGGCTCCGGGGAGCCGGTGACCACGGCGGCGATCCGGGTGCCGGGCGCGAAGGCGCCCTCCTCGGCGAGCGCCCCCAGTCCGTACAGCAATTTGGCGACATACAGCCGCTCGATGGCGAGTCCATGCCGCGCACCGAAGTCCTCCGCGAAGGCTTCGAGCTCCGGGGTCGTACGGGCGTAGCCGCCGCAGTGGAAGCGCTCGTCGAGCCGCCAGTCCCCGCGCGGACCGCCGAACGCGGCCTCCTGGAGGGCACGGACCTCGGCGCCCAGGAAGCCGCCCCGCAGGACCGGGACGCCCAGCGCGGGGCCCGGGAAACCGGCCGCGAGACCGGCCAGGGTGCCGCCCGTCCCGCAGGCGACGGCGGCCAGGTCGGCCGCGCCCGCCAGCTCGCGGCCGAGCGCCACGCAGCCCTCGACGGCGAGCGCGTTGCTGCCGCCCTCGGGCACCACGTACACGTCCTCGGGGACCTGCCCCAGGAGCCGGGCCAGGACGGCGGGCTCGTGCTTGGCGCGGTACGTGGCGCGGTCGACGAACAGCAGCCGCATGCCGTCGGCCGCGCACCGCGCGAGCGAGGGGTTCAGCGGCCGGCCGGCCAGCTCGTCGCCGCGCACGACGCCGACGGTGCGGAACCCGAGCAGGCGGCCCGCGGCGGCCGTCGCGCGCAGGTGGTTGGAGTACGCGCCGCCGAAGGTGAGCACCGGGCGGCCGGCGGCCGCCCGGAGGTTGAGCGCCAGCTTGCGCCACTTGTTGCCGGGCAGGTCGGGGTGGATCAGGTCGTCGCGCTTGAGCAGCAGCGTCAGGCCGTGCCGGGTGAAGCGCTCGTCCTCGACCGGCTCCAGGGGCGAGGGGAGCCGGGGCCGCAGGCGTGCGAGGTCGGGGGCGTTCACCCGGCCATTCTCCCGGCTCCCGGACCGTGCCGGGCCGCGGGTCAGCGCAGCTGCTCGGCGATCCGCTCGCGCATCGACGCCATGGTGAACCCGCGCGGATCGACCTTGCCGGGCTGCCACTCCAGGTGCCCGATCACCGAGCGCTGGGTCCAGCCGTGCACGCGGCACACGGCCGCCGCCGCCTTGGCGATGGCGTCGAGCTGGACCTTGGGCCACGGGTCCACGCCGTCGCCGAGGTTCTCGCACTCGAAGCCGTAGAAGTGCCGGTTGCCGTCGGTGGTGGCCTCGTTGTCGGGTGGCAGGCCCTTCTCGGCGATCACGGCCCGCAGCACCTCGTCGTCGCCGAGACCGGCGTGGTTGGCCCTGCCGTAGCCGACCAGGTGGACGCTGCCGTCCTTGGCGATCACGCCGTGGCAGAGCGGCCCGGGCAGGGACGCGTAGCCGTCCCGGCAGATGCGGACGGTGCTGTCGGTGCCCCGGGTGACGGTGTGGTGGATCATCACGCCGTACACGGGGCCCCAGGGGCCCTTGTGGTTGCGGTTGTGGGTGCGCCAGTCGCCGACCTCGACGACGTCGAGTGCCGCGCCGCGCAGTGCGTCGAGGAAACGGTTCGCGGACATGGGTGAGGACATGGCCGGCTCCTTTCAGCAGGGGATACCGGTTGCCTCCGGAGTACCGGAGGGGCGCCCTCCGCTGCCATGCGTTCGGACCGTGTGCGAGCAGATCCGGACACATGGTGGTGAGGTGGCGCGAAGGGGGCGCGAGGGGCGCTCGGTCCGGCGTACACCGGCGTGCGCTGTTCGAGTGGAAACCGCGCGCCATGCCCAGCGGAGCGCCGTCCACACCCACTCTTTTGTGTAATGGCGCAGCGACTCTCCGTGCTGAAAGGCTCTCCCTCGCAGATCTGTCATACGAGAGGGAGTTCCATGTCCGTTGGTTCGGTTGACGACGAGGTCCGCGCGGATCAGACACCTCCGCAGCAGAGTCTCGGCACGGCCGCCGCGCGGAACCTCGCGTCCACCACCAAGTCGGCCCCGCAGATGCAGGAGATCTCCTCCCGCTGGCTGCTGCACGCGCTGCCCTGGGTGCAGGTCCACGGCGGCACCTACCGGGTCAACCGGAGGCTCAGCTACGCGGTGGGCGACGGACGGGTCACCTTCGTCCAGACCGGGGAGCGGGTCGCCGTCATCCCCGCCGAGCTGGGCGAGCTCCCCGCCCTGCGCGGATACGAGGACGAGGACGCCCTCGCCGAGCTGGCCGCCCGCTGCCGCCAGCGCGCGTTCGCGGCGGGCGAGGTGATCGCCACCCGCGGCGACAGCGCCGACCGGGTCCTCCTCCTCGCCCACGGCAAGGTCGAGCGGATCGGCTCCGGGCCGTACGGGGACGAGGCCGTCCTCGGCGTCCTCGCCGACGGCGCCTACCTCGGCGAGGACGCGCTCGTCGACGAGGACGCCACCTGGGAGTGGACCGCCCGCGCGGCCACCGCCTGCACCGTCCTGGAGCTCACCCGCGCCGACGTGCTCGCCCTCGCCGAGCGGGCCGGCTCCCTCGCCGCACAGCTCGCCGGCGTCGCCGCCCTGCCCCAGCAGCGCACCAACGCCTACGGCGAGGCCGCCATCTCGCTCTCCGCGGGCCATGTCGGCGAGGCCGTCGTCCCGCACACCTACGTGGACTACGAGGCCGCCCCGCGCGAGTACGCGCTGAGCGTCGCCCAGACCGTCCTGAAGGTCCACTCCCGGGTGGCCGACCTCTACAACCACCCGATGAACCAGACCGAGCAGCAGATGCGGCTCACCGTCCAGGCGCTGCGCGAGCGCCAGGAGCACGAGCTGGTCAACCACCGGGAGTTCGGCCTCCTCGCCAACTGCGACTACGGGCAGCGGATCCAGCCCCACGACGGCGTGCCCGGCCCGGACGACCTGGACGAGCTGCTCTCCCGCCGCCGCGGCTCCAAGCTGTTCCTCGCCCACCCGCGCGCCATCGCCGCCTTCGGACGCGAGCTCAACCGCCGGGGCCTGGTGCCCGAGACGATCGACGTCGAGGGCACCCGGATCCAGGCCTGGCGCGGGGTGCCGATCTTCCCGTGCGACAAGATCCCGGTCACGGACGCCAGCACGACCTCGATCATCTGCATGCGTACGGGAGAGTCCGACCAGGGCGTGATCGGACTCCACCAGACCGGTCTCGCCGACGAGATCGAGCCCGGCCTCTCCGCCCGCTTCATGGGCATCGACGACCAGGCCATCTCCTCCTACCTGGTCAGCACCTACTACTCGGCCGCCGTCCTCGTCCCCGACGCCCTGGGCGTCCTGGAGAACGTGGAGATCAGCCGCCGGCACTGACCCGGCCCCGGGCGGGGACCTGTCGACGGGCCCCCGCCCCCTCCGCGCCGACGCCGTCCCGGCGTCGTGCGCGTCCCGTCTCGCATGCGCGTGCCGCATGCCCGTACCGACATCCGTGACGACGTCCGGAGACGGCCCACCGACCAGGGCCGCCCGCCGGACCCCGAGAAAGCGACAGCGAAGAAGACATGACCACGATCAGCGTGGACGCCGCGCCCGGGGGACAGGGTGCCGTGCTGCTCCTGGACCGGACGCGGAGCGTCGTCGACCCCCAACTGCGGAACACCGTCGAGTCCTTGCCCGACTCGATACGGCGGGTGGCGATGTACCACTTCGGCTGGGAGCACGCGGACGGGAGCCCCGCCGAGGGGGCCGGCGGCAAGGCGATCCGCCCGGCCCTCGTGCTCGCGGCGACCCGTGCCTTCGGCGTGGACCCCGCGCCCGCGGTGAAGGCCGCCGCGGCCGTGGAGCTGGCGCACAACTTCACCCTGCTCCACGACGACATCGTCGACGAGGACCCGACCCGCCGTCACCGGCCCACGGCCTGGACGGTGTTCGGCATCCCCGACGCGCTGATGGCGGGCGACGCCATGTCCGCGCTCGCGCTGCGCCTGCTCGCCGAGGACCCGCACCCCGCCTCGACGGCCGCCGCGGCCCGGCTGGCCGCCTGCATCATCGAGCTCTGCGCGGGACAGCAGGCGGACTGCGCCTTCGAGCGGCGGGGGCCGCGCGAGGTCGGCCTGGACGAGGTGGTGGCGATGGCCACCGCCAAGACCGGCGCCCTGCTCGGCTGCGCCTGCGCGGTGGGCGCGCTGTACGCGGGCGTGGGGGAGGAGGAGGTCGCGGCGATGGACGCGTTCGGCCGGGAGGCCGGGCTCGCGTTCCAGCTGATCGACGACCTGATCGGCATCTGGGGCGACCCGGGCCGCACCGGCAAGCCGGCCGGCGCCGACCTCGTCGCCCGCAAGAAGTCGCTGCCCGTCGTGGCGGCGCTCGTCTCCGGGACCCCGGCGGGCGAGGAGCTGGCCGAGCTGTACGCGCGCCCGGTGCTCGACGCGGCGGCCGTGCGCGCGGCGGCGGACGCGGTGGAGCGGGCCGGGGCCCGGGACTGGGCCCAGGCCCAGGCGGCCGAGCGGATGTCCCGCGCGGTGGAGCAGCTGTCCCGGGCGGTCCCGGACCTGTCGGCGGCCGGTGACCTGCTGGCGCTCGCGGAGTTCGTGACGCGACGCACCCGCTGACCCCGCCGGAGGGGTGCGTCGACCAGGGCTTGCGCAACCACTACAGATGGAGCACTATGGGCGCAGTGGTCAGCCTGGCCACGCTCCCTGAGGAAAGAGATCCGGCTTGCGCAAGCTCACGTACTACGTCGCCTGCACCCTCGACGGCTTCATCGGCGACCCCCATGGCGACGCCTCCTCCATGTTCCAGTTCATGGACGAGGAGTACGCCGCTTTCATGAACACCGAGTACCCGGACACCATCCCCACCGCCTTCCGCGAGGTCGTCGGCCTCGCGGACGTGCCCAACAAGCGCTTCGACACCGTCGTCCAGGGCCTCGGCTCGTACCGGCTCGCCCTGGACGCCGGCATCACCAGCCCCTACGCCCACCTGCGCGAGATCGTCGCGACCCGCTCGCTCACCGAGTCGCCCGACCCGAACGTCGAGCTGGTCGCCGGCGACCTGGTCGCCAGGGTCCGCGAGCTCAAGGCCGAGGACGGCTCCCTCGGCATCTGGCTCTGCGGCGGCGCGCAGGTCGCGGGACAGCTCGTCGACGAGATCGACGAGCTCGTCATCAAGTCGTACCCACAGGTCTACGGTGCCGGAACGCCGATGTTCGGCACCGACTTCGGCATCCGCGACTTCGCGCTGGAGAGCGTGCGCGGCTTCTCCAACGGGGTCGTCGTGCGGACGTACACCAGGAAGCGGTGACGGGCGCCGCGTCCTAGGCTGGAGGCATGGCCGACACGGCGCCGCACACCACACGGGACCCCCGGGCCGAGCACCCCTGCCCGGCCTGCGGGCGGCCCCGCGGCGTCCTCGCGCAGCGGCACAAGGTCCTCGGGGCCTGGGTGCCGGAGTGGGAGGTCCAGCCGTGCCGCAACCCGCGGTGCGAGCGGTACGAGCCCGAGCCCGCCGGGGCCGAGGGGAGCGGCGCGGAAGCCGCGAGCACGCACGTGACCGGCAAGAACGGCGAGAGCGGCGAGACCGGGAGAAGTCCGGCCAAGGGGTGACCGGGCGCGCGCCGGAGCCGGTCATACCGCTACAGTCCGCGCATGTCATCGGAGTCGACAGAAGTCTGGACCGGCTGGTACCGGGACCGCCTCGGGGCGGAAGCGATCGTCATCGCCGCCGACGGGGGCCATGTGGCCACCCGGATCAGGGGAATCGAGTACAAGGGAGCAGGCTTCGCCGCGCTGCGTGCCGTGGACGAGGGCGGGCAGGCCCTCGGCGGATGCGTGCTGGAGTGGGACCTCCCGCTCCCCGTGGTCGCGGACGGCGCGACCCAACAGGCCACCCTCAGCTGTCTGCTGACGCTCGGCGAGCGCGCCGACCTCAGCCTGACCCTGCACTACGGAGGCACGGCCTTCGAATCCGGCATCGCCGGGGCCGACTTCGACGAGGCCGTCGCCCGGGTCGGACGTCAGCTCCCGCCCGGCACCGAGCTCGTCCGGAAGCTGCTCCGCGCCGCCGCCTGACCCGCCCGACAGGGCCCATGAACCACCACCGGGCGAGACCGTCCCGGCCCCGGGGAGGGGGTCGGGACGGTCTCGCCCGGCTTTCCGGGTCCTCCTAGGCCGTCACGAGGCCACGAAGCCCACGGGGGTCACGACGCCCACGGGGGCCACGAGGGTCATGCCGGCCGCGGGGGTCACGGCGTCTTGAACGCCGAGGCGAGGCCGTAACGCCACAGCTGGTCGACGCGCGACCGCTCCTGGGCGTTCGGATAGGCGTTCTGGCAGGACGTGCCGGGCCCGCCACCGGACATCAGCTCGCTGCACGGGCCGCTGTAGCGGTCGGGGAGCCCGAGCACGTGCCCGGTCTCGTGGGCGGTCACACGGGTGGAGTTGTACTGCTGGTTCTGCCGGTAGTCGAGGAAGATGTAGCCGTTGCCGTGCCCGTCGGTGCTCGCGTACGAGCCGCGCGAGTCATTGCCCTCGTAGTAGCTGAAGTCGGCGTTCGACCCCTCCACCAGACGCACGTTGGCGACGGAGCTGTTCCAGATCTGCGCGGACTGGGATATCTGGCTGCGGAAACGCGGGGCGTTGGCCGAGCTGTAGACCACGGTGACGGCGGCGGCACCAGGCGCGGCGGCCCGCTTCTTCGCCACGGACTTCATGACGGCGTCGAAGAACGCCTGGTTGGCCTTGGCCTCCGCGCTCGACCCGGCGTAACCGGCGTACGGAGCGGGCGACGCGACCGCCGTGGCGGGAACGGCGCCGAGGGAGAGGGTGAGGCCGGCACCGAGGGCGGCGGTCAGTAAGGACGTGAGGATCTTCGGGTGTCGCATGGGGGGGCTCCTCCTGTGGGGTTGAGGAGAGTGTCGGGGGAGCCGGGGCAGGTGGGGAATGATGTCAGCACCCGATAACACCAACACATCACCGATCCGCCAACTCCCCACCGCATCAAGCCCCTTGAGGAAGCGGAGGCCATCTGGTGCCCCCGCCCCTCCCGCCCTAACCTCGGCTCCATGGAGCTGGAGGTCAGGCACCTGCGGGCGCTCTGCGCCATCGCGGACACCGGCAGTCTGCACAAGGCCGCGCGCCAACTGGGCGTCAGCCAGCCCTCGCTGACCACCCAACTGCGCCGCATCGAGAACGCCCTGGGCGCCGAACTCTTCTCCCGCACCCGCACCGGCTGCCACCCCACCCCGCTCGGCCGCACCGTCCTCGGCCGCGCCCGCCCCCTCGTCGACGGCATGACCGCGCTCATCACCGAGACCCGCGCCGCCGCGGCCCGCACCCGCGGCCCCGCGCTCCGGGTCGGCTCCACCGCCAGCCGCGCCCTCCCCGGCTGGCTCCGCCGCCTCCGCCAGGACCTGCCGGACAGCGACATCGCCCTGCGCGTGGACGTCTCGGCCCACACCCTGCTGCGCACCGTCGCGGCCGGCCGGCTGGACCTGGCCTTCGTCCACGAGGTCGAGGGCTGTCCGCTGCGGGTCCCGCCCGGCCTCAAGGGGCGCGTCCTCGTCGAACGGGAACCCCAGTTCATCTCCATGGCCCGCGACCACCCGGCGGCCGGGCGGGAGGTCGTGGAACTCGCCGACCTCGCCGGCGACCGGTGGGCCGTCGACCCGGCCGTCGACGGCGAATGGGACGGCCTGCACCGGGTGCTGCGCGCGGCGGGCCTCGACCCGCCCCTGCTGCACGCCGACTACCACACGGCCGCCTCGCTCATCGTCCTCGGCGAGGCCGTCGCCCCCTGCCAGCCCACCTCGGGCCCCCGCGAGGACATGGCCGTCCGCCCCCTGCGCGGCGACCCCCTGGCCGTCCGCCTCCTGCTGTACGCCGCCCCCGGCGTCCCCCTCGACCGCCCGTACGCCGAACTGGTCGCCGCCTACCGGGAGGCGGCGCTGGGCGCGGCCCCGTACCGGAGCTGGCTGCGCGCGGGCGGGACGGCGGGGCCGTGCATGATGTCGGCATGAACGCCGAGCACGCCCGGGAGACCCGTACGGCCCGCGTCCGCCACGCCCGCCCACAGGACCTGGCGCGCGTCGCCGAACTGGCCGCCGAACACGCCGCGTACGAGAAGGCCACGGCCCCCGCCCCCGGCCTGGCCGACCGCCTCCACGGCCTCCTCTTCGCGACCCCGGCGCCCCGCCTGCGCTGCCTGGTCGCCGAACTCCCCGACGCCACCCTCGCCGGGTACGCCACCTGCGCTCCCGAACTCTCGACGTGGGACGCCGCCGAGTACCTCCACATGGACTGCCTCTACCTCACCGAGGCGGCCCGGGGCCACGGCCTCGGCGCGCTGCTGATGACGGCGGTCCGCGCCGAGGCGGCCGCCCTCGGCCTCGGCGAGATCCAGTGGCAGACCCCGCCGTGGAACGAGGGCGCGATCCGCTTCTACGACCGCCTGGGGGCGACGTCGAAGGAGAAGCGACGGTATTCCTGGCGGGCGGCCGGGGAATGAGAATGGGCCCGGAGTGGTTCCGGGCCCGGGGTGCATCAGGTGCGGTCGACGACGGAGACGGCGAGGAGGGAGTCCGTTTCGGTCGTCGAGCTCGGGATGCATATGGCGACGCCGATGGCGGTGGCGGTTCCGGCGATGGCGACGATCAGACGCGTGGTGAACGAGTTCATCTTGCTTCTCACAAAGGTGATCTGGGCCGCCCCATTGCGGCACTTGGCGGGAGTTCACCACCTGTTTCCCAATGCGGCAAATCGACTCCGTGTCGATGATCTTTCTGCTAGATTCGGTACTCGTCAAAGTAAAGGCATATGCCAGAGGTATTAGCCCAGGTTTTCCAATGCGGCCAGCGCCCGCCGCGCCTCGCTCTCCTCGTGCGCCGCCCCGATGTCCCGTGCCGCCGTCCACGCGCCCTTGTAGTGCAGGATCGCCTCGGTCGTGCGCCCCACCGCGTGGAGGGCGTCGCCGATGCTGTGGAGGGTGGCGGCGGAATTGCGGAGATCACCCACTCCGCGGAAGACCGATAGGGCCTCGCGGTACAGCGCGAGCATCTCGTCGGATTCGCTCTCGGCGATCATGGTGTTGGCCAGATTGACCTGTGCGGAAGCCCGCTCCGTATCGCTCCCTATTCTTTCGAGGAGGGCGAGGGATTCCAGGGCCACGCGGCGTGCGATGTTCCGCTCGCCGCGATGGATATGCAAATCGGAGAGGTTGTTGAGGACGCGGGCGACTTCCCGCTCGTCGCCGCAGGAGCGGAATCCCTTGAGGGCGGAGTGGAAGGATTCCTCGGACGCCTCGTAGTCTCCGATGAAAAGGTGCGTGATGCCCATGTTGTTCCGGCAGCGGGCTATCTGCCAGGCGTCACCGGTCCGTCTCCGCAATTCCAGCGTCGCGCTCTGGAAGGTCAGCGCGGTGCCGTGCCGGCCGAGGTGCCAGTGGATGACGCCGAGGAGGTGCCGGACCTCCGCCTCCGTCTCCGGGTCGCCGGTCGCGCCGGCGAGATCGAGGGCCCGGTGGGCGCTCGACAGGGCGCGGGAGTAGCGGCTCGCCCGGGACTGGGCGCCGGCCAGGTCGATGAGGGCGGCGGCCTCGCCCCGGGCGTCGCCCACCGCGCTCCAGTGGCGGGCGGCGGGGCCGTGCATGCGCTGGGCCTCGCTCCAGTGGCCGTCCTCCTCCAGGAAACCGGCCAGGGCCCCGGCGAGCAGGGCCGCTTCGAACGGGCGCCCGCGCGTGCGCGCGCACTGCTCGGCGGCGACGAGGCCGGCGCGTTCCCGGGCGAGCCAGTCCCGGGCCTCCTGGGCGTCCCGCCACTCGGGCAGCGCGAACGCCGAACCGCCCCCGGGCGAAGGCGTCGTGGGTTCGTACCGGAATCGACGTGGATGGATCATTCGCGCGGCCCGCCGGGACGCCTGGAGATAGAAATGGATCAACCGGCCCTGCGCGAGATCGCGTTCGGCGGGCGAGTCCTCCATCGCGGCGAGCAGGCGCGCGTATTCGCCGACGAGATCATGGAACTGGAATCTCTCCGGCGCCGGTTCGGACAGCAGATGATCGTCGAGGAGGGAGTCGAGCGCGCGTTCCGTCGCGTCGAGGGAAAGGCCGGTGAGCGCGGCGGCGGCATGCGGTCCGAAAGTGGCTCCGAAGTGCAGACTCAGCAGACGGAACGCCTTCCTTCGCTCTTGTGTCAGAGCGTGGTACGACATTTCGAATACCCGGGCGATCTCACGGAATCCGTCTCTGATCTCGGCGAGTCTGCCGGGTGTTCTGGTGAGTTTCTCCACCAGGTGCGAGGTGGTCCAGGAGGGGCGGGACGCCAGACGTCCGGCGGCCAGTTCGACCGCGAGCGGCAGGTGCCCGCAGAGCCGGACGATGCGCGCCACGTCCTCCGGGTCCCGTACCCGGTCGTCGCCGACGAGGCGCCGGAAGAGGGCGGCGGCGTCGGTGGCGGGCAGGATGTCGAGGAAGAGCGAGCGGACCCCGGGCAGCCCGGTGAGGCGCCGCCGGCTGGTGACGATCACCAGGGACGGGGAACTGCCGGGGAGGAGCGGCCGTACCTGCTCCGCGTCGGCCGCGTCGTCGAGGACGATCACGGCGCGCCGGTTGCTGAGCAGGGTGCGCCAGAGCGAGGTGCGTTCGTCGGGGTCCGCAGGGATGGAGTCCGCCGCGACACCGAAGACCCGGAGCAGGGTGAAGAGCGCCGCCTGCGCGCTCAGGCCCTGGCGCCCGGGGGCGTGGGTGCGCAGATCGAGCAGGACCTGCCCGTCGGGGTAGCGGCCGGCGAGCAGGCGGGCCGCGTGCACGGCCAGCAGGGATTTCCCGACCCCCGGCATTCCGGCGATCGTCTGGAGGGCGATGACCCCGCCGCCGCCCGCGCCGCCGCCCGCGCCGGAAGGGTCCGCCGTCCCCGTGTCGCCCGGGGTGCCGACGTTCGTGATCAGCCCGAGCTCGCGTTCCCGGCCGACGAGGTCCCCGTGTCCCGGCAGGGTGTGGGGCGCGGCGGGGGACGGCTGGGCCGGTGCCGGGCGCGGCAGCAGCTCGGCGACGGGCGCGCGGTCCAGGACCAGCCGGTGGACCCGGGACAGGGCCTCGCCGGGGTCCGACCCCAGCTCCTCGGAGAGTCTGCGGCGCACCGAGTCGTAGGCGCGCAGGGCGTCCCCCTGGCGCCCGGAGCCGTAGGCGGCCGTCATCAGCTGGGCCGCGATGGTCTCGTCCGTCGGGTGCGCGTCGAGCAGCGCCGTCAGGTCGGGGACGAGTTCGGCGTGGCGGCCGAGGCCCAGCTCGATCGCGGTCCGCGTCAGCGTGGCGGCGAGCCGCTTCTCGGTGAAGTGGGTCCGCGTCCCCTCCGCCCACAGGCCGGTGAGCCCCGCGAGCGGCTCGCCGTGCCACAGCCCGTCCGCCTCGGTGAGACGCGCCAGCGCGCCGGCGGTGTCCCCGCCGCCGGAGAGCGCGCGGGCCTCGTCGGTCAGGCGCCGGTAGCGGTGCCAGTCGACCAGGTCCGGGTCGATCTCCAGGGTGTACGCGTGCGCCCCCTGGAGCAGGAGCGCGGGGCACGCGGCGGTGCGCAGGCGGCGCCGGATGCGCGCCGCGTACGCGTGCAGGCTGGCGCGCGGTTTGCTGGGCGGCCGGTCGTCCCACACCCGGTGCACGAGGGTGTCGAGGGTGACGGGGTGTCCGGCGTCCAGGGCCAGGGCGGTGAGGGTCAGCCGTTCCTTCGGGGTTCCCGGGACGTCGCGGCTTCCGTCCAAGCGGAATTCGACCGGCCCCAGCAGGAGTATTCCGAAGTCCACCGAGCGCCCCCTATCGCAGGTAGGCCCGCACGTGTGTGCCTGCACTCGCTTGTAGAGGCCAAAGGATGACACGATGCCAACTCGGTCAAAAGATGGCGCCACTCGATCAAATTGCTTGGCCAGAATGATCTGTTGATCTCGATTGATCAGAGTGTTCGGTCTGATTTGGGTCAATTGAGGGTAGGGGTCATGCCGTCCAAGAAGGCCAGAGTCATAGGCGCCGACGGACATACGGGGGGAGACGGAAGATATGGAACCCGTGACGGCTCCACGGCTCACCACTGCCCTGCTCCAAGGGGCGGCACGCCCCGAAATGTGGCGCGTTCTGGCCGACCGGCTGAGGGGGCTCGACCCGGATCCGGCGGTCGCCGATCTCTTACGGGGCGGGCCGACGGCCCCTCCCGCCGCCCACGCGGACCTGGCCGGGCGCCTGGCGACCGCCGCGACCGCGGACCCGCGCCTCGCGGGCGTCCTGGGGGAGTGGACGGCCGCGGTCCTGGAGGGAGCGGAGGGAGCACAGGGCGCGGAGAGAGCCGAGGGGGTAGAGAGGGCGGAGGGAACGGAGGGAGCGGAGACGGCAGAGGGGGCACAAGGCGCACAAGGCGCGGAGACGGCAGAGGGGGCACAAGGCGCACAAGGCGCGGAGACGGCAGAGGGGGCACAAGGCGCACAAGGCGCGGAGACAGCAGAGGGGGCACAAGGCGCACAAGGCGCGGAGGCGGCGCAGGGAACACAGGGGGCACAGAGGGCGCAAGGCGCGGCGACCCACAGACCCGCCCGCCCTCCGGCCGCACCCGCCGTCACGACCCGCACGTCCAACGCCCTGACCGGCGCCGCCACCGTCCACGGCCCGGTCGTCCAGGCCGGCGCGGTCCAGGGCGGCGTCCACATCCACGTACCGCCGGTTCCCGCCGTCCCGCCCGGCGCGGACGCGCGCCAGGTGCCGCGGCAACTCCTCCCCGACCCCGAGCACTTCACCGGCCGCACGGACGCCCTCGCACTCCTGGACGCGCTCCTTCCGCAGCTCGGCGCCCGCCCCCTCCTCACGGTCGTCAGCGGACCCGCAGGGGTCGGCAAGTCCTCGCTCGTCACCCGCTGGCTGCACGGCCTCGGCGACCGCTTCCCGGACGGGCAGCTCTACGCGGACCTGCGCGGCCACCTCCCCGACAGCGGGCCCGCCGCCCCCGGCGAGATCCTCGGACGCTTCCTCAGGGCCCTCGGTGTGAAGGAGGTCCCCGTGGAACCGGCCGAGTCGGCGGCCCTCTGGCGCTCCCACACCGCAGGGCTCCGGCTCGTCGTCATGCTCGACAACGCCCTCAGCGCCGCCCAGGTCCGCCCCCTGCTGCCCTCCTCCCCGGGCAGCCT
The DNA here is from genome assembly GCF_040683955.1 of Streptomyces sp. NPDC093111. Taxonomy (NCBI): domain Bacteria; kingdom Bacillati; phylum Actinomycetota; class Actinomycetes; order Kitasatosporales; family Streptomycetaceae; genus Streptomyces; species Streptomyces sp. NPDC093111. The sequence continues at coordinate 218,880 of NZ_JBFBNW010000016.1, forward strand.
CGTCGTCGTGACGAGCCGCCGGCGGCTCACCGCCCTCGGCATCGACGGCGCCTCCTTCCAGCAGCTCGGCGTGCTGTCCGCCGCCGACGCGGTCCGGCTGCTCGCGGGCCGGATCGGCGCCGACCGGGTACGGCGCGAACCCGAGGCCGCCGAGGAGGTCGCCGCGCTCTGCGCCGGCCTGCCGCTCGCCGTCTCGGTCGCCGCGGCCCGGCTGGCGGCCCGGCCCCAGCAGTCCCTCTCCGCGATGGCGGGAGCGCTGGGCGGATCCGGCGCGGCCCGCCTCGCCGCGCTCAGCGTCGGCGGGGAGGACGCCGTACGGCTCGCGCTCGACGCCTCGTACCACCAGCTGACCCCCGAACTCGCCCGCGGCTACCGCAGACTCGGCCTGCCGCCGGTGGCCGTCCTGAACGGGCCCGTCGCCGCCGCGGCCTGCGCCGTCGGACCCGACGAGGGCGACCGGCTGCTCGACGACCTCGCCGAGGTGAGCCTCCTGGAGGACCTGGGCCCCGACGACACCACCGGCCTCGGGCGCTACCGCTTCCACGACCTCGTCCGCGCCCACGCCGGCCAGCTCGCCGACACCACCGAGGCCCCGGAGGCCCGCCGGGAGACCGTCCGCAGGGTCGTGGACCACTACCTGGCCGCGGCGACCGCCGCCGAGGAACTGCTCACGCCCAGCCATCGCAGCCTGCGCCGCGACTACGCCTTCCCGCCCGGCCACCGGCCGCCCTTCGACACCGCGGCCGGGGCGCTCGGCTGGCTCGACACCGAACGGTTCCACCTGATGGCCGCCCTGCGGACCGCCGCCGAACACGGCTGGGACGCCACCGCGTGGCAGCTCGCCGACGCCATGTGGCCGCTCTTCCTGCGCCTGCGCCCGTACGACCTGTGGACCGAGGCCCACGAGATCGGCCGCGCCGCCGCCGAGCGGGACGGGGACCGGCGGGGGCTCAGCCGCATGCTGACCTCGGGCGGCGTCGGGCTGCGCAACGCGGGGCGCTCCGACGAGGCCCTCGCCTGGTTCGCCGAGGCGGTGCACGGCGCCCGCGCGGACGCCGACCGCAAGGCCGAGGCCCAGGCCCTGCACGGCCTCGGCCAGTCGCACCTGCTGGCCGGCCGGCTCGACGACGCCACCACGTACCTGACCGAGGCCCTCGCCCTGCGCGAGGCCATCGGCTACCGGCGCGGCGCCGCGATGACCCGGATCTGCCTCGGGGACGCGGCCCTGACGGCGGGCCGCCCCGGAGCGGCCGTGCCCCCGCTCGCCGAGGCCAGGGCCGCCCTCCTCGCGGTGCCCGACCCGTACGACGCGGCCCGCGCGCTCGCCCTGCTCGGCCTGGCCCTGGCCCGCGCCGGGGCGCGCCACACGACCGGCGAGGACGCCGAGACGGTGCTGTGGCAGGCGCTCGACGAGTTCACGGCGGCGGGCTCGGTCCACTGGCGGGCCCGGACCCTCGAAATGCTGGGCGAGACCGCGGAGCTGCGCGGCGACCGGACCGAGGCCAGGGACCGGTACGAGCGGTCCCTGGCCCTCTACGAACCGGTCAGCGACTCCGACACGGCCCGCCTGCGCACCCGCCTCACCGAGCTGGGCCGGCTCCCCTGACGACGAGCACGACGACGACCCCGCCCGCCGCCCGCAGCCCGACGACGCACCCGCCCTCGCGGCGCGCGACGACGGTCAGCAGACACCCCGGGTACCGCAGCAGCACGGAACGGGCCAGCCGCACGGCGGCCGGATGAGGGAAGGAGCCCATGGAACTCAGCACGTCCGCGCACTGCCGCCAGGTCTCCCCGGCACCCCCGTCGAGCGCGACACAGACCAACTCGTCGGACCCCTCGCCCACCGCCACGCCGCTCACGCGCACACCCCCGACACCCCGTCCGCGCCGTCCGCGCCGTCCGCGCCGTCCGCCCCGCCCGCGTCCAGGGCGGGCGGATCGGACAGCGGGGCGGTCTCCGGCGCGTACGCGGGCTCGCCGAGCCGGAGCACCCGGTACAGCAGCCGCCGCATGTTGGCGTTGAACCGCCCCGGCTCGGAGGAGATCCGGCCCGCGATCCGGGCGTACGCCTCCGCCGGGTACGTGGCCGCCGCGTACGCCAGCTGCTCCGCCAGCGGGTGCCCGGGGGAGAGCGCCGGGGCGACCCGGGCCAGTTCGGCGCCGGGGGAGGCGGGATTGACGTCCTCCTCGGGGAAGCGGGCCAGCAGGATGGCCGCCGGCGTCATCGTCGCGTACAGCGTGACGGAACCGTGGTCGCCGATCACCCAGTCCGCCGCGACCAGCAACGGCCGCCAGTCGTCCCCCGGCGACACGAGCGTGATGCCCCGCCGCCGCAGGCCGGCCAGCCAGGCCCGCACCTGCCAGTCACCGTGACCCGACCAGACGTTGGGATGGACGAGCACGGCGATCCGGTACGCCCGCTCCGGCAACTCCGCGAGCAGCCGCGGCAGGAGCGCGTCCAGCCGGTTGAACGAGGAGCCGAGCCCCCACGTCGACGAGACGAGCACCAGCCGCTCCCCGGGCCGCAGCCCCAGCGCGAACCGGTAGCGCTCGCGCAGCGGCAGACTGGCCGCGATCCGGTCGTGGACCCCGTCCCCGACGACCTCGGTGACGGGCAGCGCCTCGGGGCAGGACGCGCGCAGCAGCTCCAGGTCCTCCCGGTGCGCCACGGCGTACGCGGCGGGCACGACCCTCCCACCCCACATCAGATACGACCGCCCCATCCCGCCCACGGCCCGGGCCCCGCCGTCCTCCCGCACATCGGCGACCCGCTGCAACTTCACGTGCCCGGCCCCGTGCGGCAGCCGCACCAGCGGCGCCCGCACCTGCTCCACCCCCTGCGAGCCGGCCGCGAGCGCGAGGTCGAACTCGGTCCGCACCGCCTCCTCCCACGGCAGCACCACCCCACCGAGCCCGCGCAGCGCCCGCAACGCCCCGCCGTTGAAGGCGTGCGGCGCCACCGTGAACGCCACCTGCACCCGCAGATCCGCCGCGAGCAACGGCAACAACTCCCGCAACCGCCTCCCGTACACCTCGGTATGCACCACCACCAGCACCTTCCGGCACCCCTGGAGGGTCACCCACTGCGCCGGATTCCTGTCCACCACGTCCATCGAAGCCCCCGTCTCCGGTTGCGCGTCCAGTTCGCCGACGAACCTTCCCGACAAGCCCGTCCACCCCCTTGCGACCGGCTTGCCGAAACCTTGCCGCCGACTTCAGGGCGCGGGGACCCGGGCGCGCCGCGCAAACACCGAAGGGGCCCGTCCGCCGATGCGGTCGGGCCCCTCCGGGGCGGGAACGAGGAAGGTCAGGCCTTCTTCGTTTCCCAGAAAATGCGGTCGATCTCGGCGATGAGCTCCAGCGCCTTCTCGCCCGTCTTCGGGTCCGTCGAGGCCTTGGCCGCCGACAGGGCCTTCAGGGTGTCGTTGATGAGCGTGTGCAGCTCGGGGTACTTCTCGAAGTGCGGGGGCTTGAAGTAGTCGCTCCACAGCACCGAGACGTGGTGCTTGGCGAGCTCCGCGCGCTGCTCCTTGATGACCGTGGCGCGGGCCCGGAAGTGCGGGTCCTCGTTGGCCTGGAACTTCTCCTGGACGGCCTTGACCGACTCGGCCTCGATGCGGGCCTGGGCCGGGTCGTACACACCGCAGGGGAGGTCGCAGTGGGCGCTGACCTTCACCTTGGGGGCAAACAGGCGGGAGAGCATGCTGCTGTCCTTCCTCGTGATCGTCTTCTCAGGTGGGACATTACTCGGTGAGAAGCACGTTTTCGCGAGCGCCCCCTTGGGCTTAGGACAAAAGTCCAGGGTCGGCATGGGACTCGTGGACGATTGGACTGTGAGGTGCTTGATGGTGGGATCGGGGCGGGAGCCCGGGGCCCCGTTCGGGATCGCCGAGGTGACGGGGGTGTCGATGGTGCCCACCCTGCTCCACGGCGACCAGCTGTTCGTGCAGTACGGGGCGCGGTTGCGGCCCGGGAACGTGGCCGTGCTGCGGCATCCGCTGCAGCAGGACCTGCTGATCGTGAAGCGGCTGGTCGAGCGACGGGACGGCGGCTGGTGGGTGCTGGGGGACAACCCGGACGCCGAGGGGGACAGCCGGGTCTTCGGGGTCGTCCCCGCGCCCTTGGTGCTCGGGCGGGTGCGGGCGCGGTACCGGCCCGTCACCCCCGGGCGTCAGCGGTCGATCGGGGTGGTGCTCGGCTGGCTGGTCTCCGCCGTCAGGCCCGTCAGGTCGGCGCGTTCCGCCTCCAGGCGCTTGCGGGCGCGGTAGGCGGCCACGTTGGCGCGGGTGGCGCACCGGTCGGAGCAGTAACGGCGGGAGCGGTTGGTCGACGTGTCGAGGTACGCGTTGCGGCAGGGCGCGGCCTGGCACAGGCCGAGGCGGTCGGCGCCGAACTCGGTGAGGTGGAAGGCGAGGCCCATGGCGGCGATCGCGGCGTATCCCGCGGTCGCGTTCGAGGGGTGGTCGGCGAGGTGCATGTGCCACCGCGGCCGGCCCTCCTCGTCCAGGTAGTCGTGGCCCGAGATCTGCGGGCTGACCGGGAACTCCAGGAGGAGGGAGTTCAGCAGGTCCACCGCGTGGGTGTGGTCGCCCTCGTCGGCCGCCGTGAACACCGCGCGCAGCCGGGCGCGCACCGCGCGGAAGCGGGTCACGTCGGAGTCGGTCACCCGCCGGGCCATCTGGGACGCCTCGCCGAAGAGTTCCCGGACCGCTTCGACCGAGGTCAGGGAGTCCTTGGAGCGCACCGGCTCCTCGGTGTTGACCAGGCGCACGGCGTAATCCGAGTAATAGGCCAGTTCCACTTGTAGTCCTTACGGCGGCGGTCTAGGGTCGGTGCGGAGGGAGCGTAAGTGACGCTTTTCCTTTGAGGGTATTACGTCGAGGGCGAGGGTGGAGCGATGACGGACGCGGCGGTGACCGGAACCGACTGGGCGGCCTGGCAGCGGAGCTGGGACCGCCAGCAGGAGTGGTACATGCCGGACCGTGAGGAGCGGTTCCGCGTCATGCTCGACATGGTCGAGGCGCTGGTGGGACCGGAGCCCCGCGTCCTCGACCTCGCCTGCGGTACGGGAAGTATTACGGACCGGCTGCTCCGTCGGTTCCCGAAGGCGACCAGCACCGGTGTCGACCTCGACCCCGCCCTGCTCGCCATCGCCGAGGGGTACTTCGCCGGCGACGAACGGGTGAGCTTCGTGACCGCCGACCTCAAGGACCCCCAGTGGGCCGCCGCGCTGCCCCACGACACGTACGACGCCGTGCTCACCGCCACCGCCCTCCACTGGCTGCACAGCGAGCCGCTGGCCGGCCTGTACGGGCAGCTGGCGGGGCTCGTGCGGGGTGGCGGGGTGTTCATGAACGCCGACCACATGATCGACCAGGACACTCCCCGCATCAACGCCGCCGAGCGGGCCCGGCGGCACGCCCGGATGGCCGAGGCCAAGGCCGCCGGTGCGGTCGACTGGGCCGACTGGTGGGCGCTCGCCGCGCAGGACCCCGTCCTCGCCGGGCCCACCGCGCGCCGCTTCGAGATCTACGGGGAGCACGCCGACGGCGACATGCCCGCGCCCCGCTGGCACGCCGACGCCCTGCGCTCCGCCGGTTTCGGTGAGGCCCGGGCCGTCTGGGCCTCGCCCTCGGACACGCTGATGCTCGCCGTGCGCTGAGCGGCGGCCGGGGAGCGGGAAGGGGCGGTGCGGGCTCGTGCCCGTACCGCCCCTTCCCGTTCACGCCGTCCGTGCCGCTACAGCACCTTCGACAGGAACGCCTTCGTCCGGTCGTGCTGCGGGTTGCCGAGGACGTCCCTCGGGTGGCCCGACTCGACGACCACGCCGCCGTCCATGAAGACCAGCGAGTCGCCGACCTCGCGGGCGAAGCCCATCTCGTGCGTCACGACGATCATCGTCATGCCCGACTCGGCCAGGTCCCGCATGACGTCGAGGACGTCGCCCACGAGCTCCGGGTCGAGGGCCGAGGTCGGCTCGTCGAAGAGCATCAGCTTCGGCTCCATCGCCAGCGCGCGGGCGATGGCCACGCGCTGCTGCTGGCCGCCGGAGAGCTGCGAGGGGTAGTTCCCCTTCTTGTCGCCGAGGCCGACCCGGTCGAGCAGGCGCTCGGCGCGCTCGCGCGCCACCGCCTTGGACTCGCCCTTGACCTGGATGGGCGCCTCCATGACGTTGGCCAGGGCCGTCATGTGGGGGAACAGGTTGAAGCGCTGGAAGACCATGCCGATGTCCCGGCGCTGGGCCGCGACCTCGCTGTCCTTCAGCTCGTACAGCTTGTCGCCCTTCTGGCGGTAGCCGACGAGCTGGCCGTCGACCGAGAGCCGGCCGCCGTCGATGCGCTCCAGGTGGTTGATGCAGCGAAGGAAGGTCGACTTGCCGGAGCCGGACGGCCCGACCAGACAGAACACCTCGCCGTTCTGCACCTCCAGGTCGATGCCCCGGAGGATGTGAGCGGCGCCGTAGGACTTGTGGACGCCTTCGGCCTTGACCATGGGCTGACCGGTCATCGGGTCGCCTCCGGGGAACGCTTGAACGTGACGAGGTTCTTCTTGACGCGCTGCCACGGAGTGGCAGGCAGGTTGCGCGTGGAGCCGCGGGCGAAGCGGCGCTCCAGGTAGTACTGCCCGACGCTGAACACGCTGGTCAGGGCGAGGTACCAGATGGAGGCCACGAAGAGCATCTCCATCACGGCGCCGGCCGTGGTGCCGATGTTCGACGACGCGCGTAGCAGCTCGGTGTACTGGACTGCGGAGACCAGGGACGAGGTCTTCAACATGTTGATGAACTCGTTGCCCGTCGGGGGCACGATGACGCGCATGGCCTGCGGCAGCACGACCCGCCACATGGTCTTCGTCTGCGACATGCCGAGCGCGTGGGCGGCCTCGGTCTGGCCCTCGTCGACCGACTGGATGCCGGCGCGGACGATCTCCGCCATGTACGCGCCCTCGTTGAGGCCGAGGCCCAGGAGCGCGACCATGAACGGCGTCATGACGTCGACGGTCTCGTTCTTGTAGATCGGTCCGAGGTTGATGTACTCGAAGATCAGCGAGAGGTTGAACCAGACCAGCAGCTGCACGTAGACCGGGGTGCCGCGGAAGAACCAGATGTACAGCCAGGCGACCGCGCCGGTGACGGGGTTCTTCGACAGGCGCATGACGGCGAAGAGGACGCCGAGCACCAGGCCGAGCGCCATCGAGGCGACGCTGATGATGACCGTGTTCTTCAGGCCGTCCAGGACGGACGTGTCGAAGAGCTTGTCCCACACCGTGGCCCAGATGATGTTGCCCTGGGAGAAGGCGTAGACGAGCCAGCCGAGGAGCGCGACCACCACGACGGCGCTGATCCAGCGGCCGTAGTGCCGTACGGGGATGGCCTTGATGGCCTCGTACGGCGTACCCGAGGGGCCAGGACCGGCCGGAGCGGCGGCCGGGTCCTTGGAGATCTTGTCAGTCATGACGACTGCCCTTCAGTGGAGCGAGGAGGTCACTTGCCGGCGTTGATCGTCGCCGACTGCACGGCGCTGCCCTCGACGTTCCACTTCTTCAGGGCGGCGGCGTAGGAGCCGTCCTTGATGCTCGCGTCGAGCGCTTCCTTGATGGCGTCGCGCAGCTGCGTCTTGTCCTTGGAGACGCCGATGCCGAAGAGGCCGACGTCGCTCTGGCTGCCGACGACCTCGAAGTCGTTGCCGCCGCCCGAGGTCTTCGCGATGTACGCGGCCACCGGGTAGTCGTTCAGGTCGGCGACGGCGCCGCCGGCCTTGACGCGGGTCTGCGCCTCGGCGTCGGTGTCGAAGGCCTGGATGGTGAGCTTCTTGGCGCCGCACTTGGTGGCCTGGGCCTTGAAGGTGTCCTCGTAGATCGTGCCGCGCTGGACGGCGACGGTCTTGCCGCACAGGTCGTCGAGGGAGTTGACGCCCTGCGGGTTGCCCTTCTTGACCAGCAGGGAGACGCCGGAGCTGAAGTAGTCGACGAAGTCGATGCCCTTGCCGATCTTCTTCCCGTTGTCGTCCAGGCCCTCCTGGCGCTTCTTGTTGTCCGTCATCGAGGACATGATCAGGTCCTGGCGGCCGGTGTAGACCGAGGTGATCAGGCCGTCGAAGGTGCCCGAGGTGAACTGGAAGTCCACGCCGAGCTGCTTGCTCAGCGCCTGCGCGATGTCGGGGTCGACACCGACGATCTTGCCCTCCTCGGTGAACTCCATCGGAGCGTACGAGGCGTCCGTGCCGACCTTGATGACGCCGGCCTTCTGGATGTCCGCCGGCAGCTTCGAGAAGAGCGGGGCCTTGCTGGAGCCGGCGGAGGAGGAGCCGCCCTCCTTGGTGGTGCCGCTGTTGGTCTGGTCACCGCAGGCGGTCAGCAGCATGGAGCCGGCGACCGCGATGGCGGCGACCGCGGCAAGACGGGAGGTGCGGGTCTTGGCGGTCGTACAGCGCGTGGAGCGTGCGGTCATGGTCGGGTTCCTCCGGCGTTGAGGGAGTTGCCATAGGTCGCGCACGCACCTTCGAGTGCCGCGACCTCGTGTGATTACGGCATCTTGCCATTCGGACCGCCTCAAACCGACGGCCACGGATGTCAAAATCGGGTAACGGGTCATTGCCGAATCCCGGTGACCAGATGCCCCAAGGCAGAACCTTCTGCGGGAAGTCATTCCCCGTACCGAAAATTATCCCGCCGATCTCGCCATTCGGACGATACGAAGGCCGCTATTCGGGTGGGGAATACATCTTTCCGGACATCGCGTGACGTGTCGTTCTCCGTCCGTACCCGGTAGCGCTCGGTATGAGTCGCGTCACCGAGGCAGTATGGACTCGTCTCCGGACCCGTCCGTCCGGTAAGAAGGATCCTTACACCCCTCATCCGGGGCTCAGGGCGCGTTGTGCGGCGCGCCCGCGCGGCTGCCAGACACGGCGGCTGCGGGACCCACCCACCCCTCCTCATCCAGGAGCGGCAACCCTCAAATGAAGAAGACTTAAGGGGTCAACCCAATGGCAGCGGAGATCGTCAATCCTCGCAGCGACAGCGGTACGGAAGGGGCTCCCGGCGAGCCCTTCGATCCGGCCTTCGCGCTGCACCGCGGCGGCAAGATGGCCATCACGGCCACCGTGCCGCTCCGCGACAAGGACGACCTGTCCCTCGCGTACACGCCCGGCGTCGCCAAGGTGTGCACCGCGATCGCAGAGAACCCCGAGCTGGTCAACGACTACACCTGGAAGTCCCAGGTCGTCGCGGTCGTGACCGACGGCACGGCGGTGCTCGGACTCGGCGACATCGGCCCGGAGGCCTCGCTTCCGGTCATGGAGGGGAAGGCCATCCTCTTCAAGCAGTTCGGAGGCGTGGACGCGGTGCCGATCGCGCTCGCCACCACCGACACCGACGAGATCGTCGAGACCGTCGTCCGGCTCGCCCCCTCCTTCGGCGGCGTGAACCTGGAGGACATCTCGGCGCCGCGGTGCTTCGAGATCGAGCGCAAGCTGCAGGAGCGGCTCGACATCCCGGTCTTCCACGACGACCAGCACGGCACCGCCATCGTCACCCTCGCCGCGCTCCGCAACGCGGCGAAGCTGACCGGCCGGACCCTCGGCGAGCTGCGCGCGGTCATCTCCGGCGCCGGCGCGGCCGGTGTGGCCATCGCCAAGTTCCTGCTGGAGGCGGGCCTCGGCGACGTCTGCGTGACGGACCGCAAGGGCATCGTCAGCAGCGACCGCGGCGACCTCACCGACGTCAAGCGCGAGATCGCCGGGCTCACCAACAAGGCCGGTCTGACCGGCTCCCTGGAGGACGCGCTGGCCGGCGCGGACGTCTTCATCGGCGTCTCCGGCGGTACGGTCCCCGAGGCCGCGGTCGCGTCCATGGCGCCGAACGCCTTCGTGTTCGCCATGGCCAACCCGAACCCCGAGGTCCACCCGGACGTCGCGCACAAGTACGCGGCGGTCGTGGCCACCGGCCGTTCGGACTACCCGAACCAGATCAACAACGTCCTCGCGTTCCCCGGCATCTTCGCCGGCGCGCTCCAGGTCCGGGCCTCCCGGATCACCGAGGGCATGAAGATCGCCGCCGCGAACGCGATCGCGGACGTCGTGGGCGACGCGCTCGCCGCCGACTGCGTGATCCCGTCGCCGTTCGACGAGCGGGTCGCCCCCGCCGTCGCGACCGCGGTCGCCGCCGCCGCCCGCGCGGAGGGCGTCGCCCGCCGCTGACGCGTCACCGTCGCGTCACCAGGCCGGTGAGAGGGCCCCGTACAGGCGTACGGGGCCCTTTCGCCTACCCGGACGGCGGTGCGCCGCCGAGGGACGCGCGTCACACCTGTGCCTGGTTCCGTGGGCTCCCCGTCGGCCCCTAAGGTCAGCCCCATGTTCGCCGCCTACGCTGCCCGAATCGACCGCGACCGGCCCCTCGACGGCCTCGAACTGGGGGAACTCCCCGAGCCCGAGACGCGGCCCGGCTGGACCACCGTCACCGTCAAGGCCGCCTCGCTCAACCACCACGACCTGTGGTCGCTGCGCGGGGTCGGACTGCCCGAGGGGAGGCTGCCGATGATCCTCGGCTGCGACGCCGCCGGGATCGACGAGCACGGCAACGAGGTCGTGCTCCACTCCGTCATCGGCCAGACCGGCCACGGCGTCGGCCCGGACGAGCCGCGCTCGATCCTGACCGAGCGCTACCAGGGCACCTTCGCCGAGCGGGTCACCGTGCCCAGCTGGAACGTGCTGCCGAAGCCGAAGGAGCTCTCCTTCGAGGAGGCCGCCTGCCTCCCCACCGCCTGGCTCACGGCCTACCGCATGCTCTTCACCAACGCCGGTGTACGGCCCGGGGACTCGGTCCTCGTGCAGGGTGCGGGCGGCGGCGTCGCCACGGCCGCCATCGCGCTCGGCAAGGCCGCCGGCCTGCGGGTCTACGCGACCAGCCGGGACGAGGCCAAGCGCAAGCGGGCCGTCGAGCTCGGCGCCGTCGAGGCGTACGAGCCGGGGGCGCGGCTGCCCCGGCGGGTGGACGCCGTCATCGAGACGGTCGGCGCCGCCACCTGGTCGCATTCGGTCAAGTCGCTGCGCCCGGGCGGCACGCTCGTCATCTCCGGCGCCACCAGCGGCGACCGGCCCGACCACGCCGAACTGACCCGGATCTTCTTCCTGGAGCTGAAGGTGGTCGGCTCCACCATGGGCTCGAAGGACGAGCTGGAGGACCTGCTCTCGTTCTGCGCGACCACCGGCCTGCGCCCGGTGATCGACGAGGTGCTGCCGCTCGACCGGGCGCGCGAGGGCTTCGAGAAGATGGCCTCGGGCGAACTCTTCGGAAAGATCGTCCTGACGACCTCTTGATGACTCGCCAGTAGTACTGATGGGATCTCCGGCACGCGAAACGTGAACAATGCTCACCTCATCGTGCCGGAGGCACCCCTTGCTGCGCTCCACCCTCATGGCGACCGCCGTCGTCGCCGCGCTCCTCGCCCCGACGACCGCCCACGCCGTCCCGGACGCCCCGTCAGGCGCCCTGACCGGCGCCGCACTCGGCTCCACCGCGAGCGGGGACGGGATACCCGCCCTCACCGACGCCCAGGGCCGCACCCTCGAACTGCGGGGCTGGAACCTGGCGGACAAGTCCCACAGCGGTGACCAGGCCCTCAGCGGCATCACCGAGCGCTCCTTCCGCGACATGCGGGCCAAGGGCTTCAACTTCGCCCGCCTGCTGGTCTTCTGGGACGACCTGGAGCCGCGGCCCGGCCAGTACAGCCAGGCCTACCTGCGGAAGATCGACCGGGTCCTGGGCTGGGCCCGGAAGTACGACGTGAAGGTCGTCCTCGACGCCCACCAGGACGTCTTCGGGCCCGCGTTCGGCTCCCGGGGCATCCCCGCGTGGGCGACCAGGACCGACGGACTGCCCTTCACCCCGCACCCCGACGACTGGTTCTCCGAGTACTTCGAGCCCGCCGTGCAGCGCGCCTTCACCCACCTCTACGAGGACGCCGACCTGCGCCGCGCCCAGGCCCGCATGTGGCGGGTGCTGGCCGAGCGCTTCCGTGACCACCCGGCCGTCCTCGGCTACGACCCGATCAACGAGCCCATGGGCGAGCTGCGGGAGGGCGAGGACCTGCCGACCGCCGCCCAGCGGATCGAGCGCGAGCAGCTGACCCCGATGTACAACCGGATCGCGGACGCGATCCGGTCGGTCGACCGCGACGGCTGGATCTTCGTCGAACCCACCCCGATCGTGGGCGAGGGCGTGCCGACCGGGCTCGGCCGGATCGACGACCCGAAGATCGTGTACGCGCCGCACTTCTACAACGGCGCGATGGAGGCGGGCGGCGACTACGACCCGGCCGCCCGCTGGATCGAGAACTACGAACAGGCCGTCACCCTCTACCCCAAGCAGTACAAGGTGCCGGTGGTCGTGGGGGAGTGGGGCCCGCTCAACAACTCCCAGCCGAACATGAACCGCTTCTACCGCGAGGCGATGGCCTCGCTCGGTCGCTACAGCTCCGGCTCGGCGGGCTGGGAGTGGTGCTACGGCGCCGGCTACTGCGCGGTGGACGCCACCGGAGCCTTCCGCCCCAACAAGGACCTCACCGCGGAGCCGTACGCGGAGGCCGTCGCGGGCACCGTCCGCTCCTCCTCGTACGACCCGGCCGCGGGCGTCTACCGGCTCACCTACGACTCCCCGACCCGACGGGGCTCCCTCGTCACCGAGCTCTCCCTGCCCCCGGGCGCGTGGCAGGTCGCGGCCCGGGGGAGGGCGTTCGTCTGGCACAAGGCCGGCGGCAGGGCCTGGGTCATCGCGGCCCCCGGCGCCCGGGTGACGGTGACGGTCACCCGGGGCTGAGGGGAGCGGCGGGCCGGGGCCCGGCCTCAGCTCCCCGTGCGGGGGCGCAGGAGCGCGGTGATCTCGGTGGCCGCGCTCGCCAGGTGGCGGCGGGCCTCGGCCAGCTGCTCCCGGTGCACCCCGTGGTCGCGGGCCGCGTCGCGGACCTCGTCGCGGAAGCGGTCGAGGAGCCGGTCCAGCTCGCGGGCCGGCTCGCCCCCCGCCTCTATGTCCGCCGCCCAGTCGGCGGCGGCCCGCTCCGGGCCGCGCGCCCGCTCCGGTCCCGGCGCGTGCCCGGGGGCCGGGGCGTACTCCGCGGCCAGGCCCTCCGGTGCCGGGGTGTGCTCGGGGGAGAGCCGCTTCGACTCCGGGGCGCCCCCGGTGCCCGGGGCCTCCGCCACGGTCAGGGTGTCCCCGGCGGGCGCGGCCCCGCCGGGGACGGCGGCGGCGTCCTCGGCCGGCGCCCGGCCGGGGGTGGTGCCGGGGGCGGGGGCGGTGGGCTGGTCCGGGTCGGGGGCCCGGCGGGGGGCCTTGTCGTGGGAGGCGCCCGTCACCAGGTCGCCCAGCTGGGCCGTGATGTCCGAGATGCCCTTCCAGACGTCCTTCGGCCACTCGCCGCGCGACACCTGCTCCTGGACCTGCTCCTGCACCTGCCGGGCGATCCGCTGGAACTCCTTCGCCTGGCGCTTGGCCGACTGCGCCTCCGCGCGGGCCTGGCGGGTCTGCTCCCGCCACTCCTGCCGGGCCCGGCGCAGCTCCTCCTTGGCGTCGGCGAACGAGGACGACTCCTTGGTGCGGGACGCGCTCGCCGCGGCCCGCATCTCGTTGCGCAGCTTGCCCGCGGCGCCGCGGACGTCGTCGCGGATCTCGGCGGCCAGCTCGGAGACGGACTCCCGGATCTCCACCTCCAGGTCGGCCAGCTCGCCGCTCCGGCCGGCCAGCTCGGCGCGGCCCGCGTCGGTGATCGAGTAGACCTTGCGGCCGCCCTCGGTGGCATGGGTGACCAGGCCCTCGGCCTCCAGCTTGGCGAGCCTCGGGTAGACCGTGCCCGCGGAGGGCGCGTACAGCCCCTGGAAGCGCTCCTCCAGGAGGCGGATCACCTCGTACCCGTGCCGGGGCGCCTCGTCGAGCAGCTTGAGCAGGTAGAGGCGGAGTCGGCCGTGGGCGAAGACGGGCGGCATGTCAGAGGGCCTTTCCGGACGCGGAGGGGGTGGCGGCGGTCCAGCCGTCGCCGTCGGGCTCGGGCTCGGGACGGCGCAGCAGGGCGATGGAGCCGGAGACCGTGGTGGCCCGCACCGTGCCCCGGCCGGCGCCGAGGGTGCCGGTGATGGACTTGGTGCCCCACTGGCCGCCCACCCGCAGGTCCTCGAACGCGTTGGAGACGCCGCCGCTGGTCGTGCTCGCCTCGACCGTGGCGTCCGTCGGGTGCGGCAGCCGGATGGCGACCTCGCCGGAGACGCTGGTGAGGCGGATGTCGGCGGGCGGCCCGTCGAGGCCCGCGGCCGGGTCGAGGTCGACGACCATGTCGCCGCTGACCGTCTCGGCCTTCACCGCGGTGCCCGCGCCCTCGAACACGGTGACGTCCCCGGTCACCGAGTTGACCCGGAGCGCGCCGGTGACGGACTGGGCCTCCAGATTCCCCGAGACGGTCTCGGCGCGGACCGGGCCGGAGAGCTTGACCAGGGTGGTGTCGCCGGTGACCCCGCGGACCTCCGTGCGTCCTCTGATGCCGGAGATCACGGCCTCGGCGCCGATCACCCCCACCTCGACGTCGGCGCCCGCGGGAACGGCGACGGAGACGACGGCCCGGCGCCGGTGGCCCTTGGGGTCGAGCCACTTGAGGAAGCCCTTCCAGTGCAGGTCCTCGTAGCTCACGGTCAGCGTGGAGCCCTCCTGGCTCACGATCAGCGGGGGGCCCTCGATCTCGGAGATCTCCAGGCGGGCGGAACTCTCGTCGGTGCCCACGACGTTGACCGTGCCGTTGACGACGCGGATCTGGAGCCGGGTCACGGGATCGGTCAGCGGAAGCTTCCGCGGCTCGGTGACGGACCACTCTGTCATGGTGCTTGCCTCCCGTGTGTGGGCTCTCGACTCCGGATGATCCGCGACGCAACATATCGCGTATCTCGATAGACACGATATATCGCGGTAGGGTCACGTCAACCCTGAATCACCCCTGACAGGGATCGGCGAGGGGTGCGTCGCGGCGGGCATTCACCGCCGTACACGGACAAATTGCCCTAGCGTAGGGGCCATGAACGCCACATCGGGATCCCGCCCCGCCGGAGCGCTGCTGCTCTGCCGTGCCGAGCCCTCGGCGGTCCGCCCGCCGGCCCAACTGCTCAGGGAGGGGCTGCTCCTCGCCCCCGCGGGACCCGAATGGAGCGTCCTCGTACCGGAGGGGAAGCCCTGGCTCGACGACGGCGAGCCCGTCGAACGGGTCGTCACCGGCTGGGCCACCGCCCTCGCCGTCTCCGCCGCCACCTGGCCCGTCCTCGCCCTGTGGTGGGACGCGGAACGCGCCGGGTTCACCCTCGCCGCCGGGTTCCGCAGGACCGTCGGCTACACCTGGCTCGCCGACGGGACGCCCGTCGGCGAGGACGAGGCCATGCGCACCTTCGCCGCCCGCCTCGACCTCGACCCGGTCCTCGACGTCCAGGCCCTCGAACCGCTCACCCGGCCCGACCCCGACGCCGACGCGCACGCGCGGCTCGTCGGCATCACGGCCGTCCTCACCCGCGCCGGACTCGCCCTGCCCACCGGCCTCACCCCCGGCGAGAGCGCCGACCGGCTGCGCTCCGTGGCCCGCGTCCAGGGTGCCGAACCCCTCGAATGGCACGGCTGGCGCGATGCCGTACGCGCCGAGCTCGACGCCGTGGAGGGCGGCCGCCTCGGCCCGTACCTGCGCGGCCCGAAGGCCCGGCTCCTGGGCGCGGCCCAGCTCGCGGCCGGAGTGCCGCTGCTCGCTCTGGGGGTCTCCCGCCGCAGCGGCGGCTGGGTGACGGCCGGTGTGCTCCTGGTCGCCCACGGGGCGCTCGGGCTCGCCTACGACCGGCTGCGCGGCGACACCCCCCAGGGGGGTGTCCTGCCCTGATCCGCCGGACCGGCCCACGGCCCGCCCGGCACGCGCTCACTCCTCGTCGTCGTCCTCGTCGTCGAGGCGGGCCAGCCAGGTCGCGAGGCGCTCGACGGGCACCTCGAAGTCGGGGTTGAGGTCGACGAAGGTCCGCAGCTGCTCGGCGAGCCACTCGAAGGTGACCTCCTCCTCGCCGCGCCGCTTCTCCAGTTCCTCGATGCCACGGTCCGTGAAGTACATGCGATCAGAATAGGCCGTGCCGCGACGCCTCCACGGCGTCCCCTGGTCCTCCTCCGCCCCACGCACTAGCCTTCTTCATCATCGTTTCGGGGAGCGGGGGCCGCTGTGACGCATGGAATCGCTCGCATTCGACTGGACGACGGGACGCCCGTCTGGGCCCGGGTCAGCGCCGTGGAGGAGCTGGACCGGGGCAGCGGCTTCCAGGACACCGGCATCGGCTCCATCGGCGACCGGGTCGTCTCCATGGCCGGCGGCCTCACCGACGTCGTGCGCGGGGTGGTCGGCTCGCTGCGCGCGGGCATCGACCCGCAGTCGCCCGTCGAGGTCGCCGTCAGCTTCGGCATCGAACTCTCCGCGCAGGCCGGCAAGGTGATCGGCGTCCTCGCCGACGGCGGCGGCAAGGCCTCCGTGAACGTCTCCCTCACCTGGACCGAGCCGGGCCCCGCGCCCGCCGCGCCGGCCCCCGCCGTCCCGCCGCCCGCCGGCACCGCGCCCACCGTCCCGTCGCCGGCCTCCTCCCCGGAGAACGCCCCCGATACCGGCCCCCGGCGGCCCCCGGCGGCCGATGGCGCCTCATGAGCGCCTTCGACGCTCTCGTGCGCCCCGCACTCGTACGCATCGCCGCTCCCGGTGGCGGGTATGACCCGCACGGCGACCCGTACTGGGGCACGGGCTTCTTCATCGCCCCCGGCTGGGTGCTGACCTGCGCCCACGTCGTGGCGAAAGGGGGGAGCGCGGTGTGGAGGGACGAGCCTGCCGTCGGCATCACCTGGGAGGGCGGCGAGACCACCGGCCGGGTCGTGCTGGCCAAGCCGCGACCCGCCACGCCCGAAGAGGTCCCGGCCCGCTGGGACTTCCCCGACCTCGCCCTCGTCCACGTCCCCGACGCCCAGGGCGCCGCCTGCGTCCGGCTCAGCGAGCGCCCGCCCACCACCCCCAGCCCGATCAGCCTGCACGGCTGGTCCCACCAGACCGGCGAGGTCCGGATCCGGCACGCCGAGGGAGAGGCCCACGCCGTCGACGGCGGCGCGCTCCTGCTGCGCTGGACCCTCCCCGTGGAGGGCGTCTCCGGCGGGCCCGTCGTCGACCTGCGCCGGGGCGCGGTGATCGGCCTCAACAAGGGCCGCGGTCGCGACGAGGGCGCCGCCGTCCCGCTCACCGCCCTGCGCGAGCTCCACGACGTGCCCGGCGGCGAGATCCTCCACGAGGTGCTCCGCGCCCACGACCGGCACCACCTCGACCGCCTGCGCCGCCCGCGCGGCGGACGCACCTGGACCGCCGCGCAGATGGAACTGTGGCCCGCCGCCGCGCGCGGGGTCAGCCCCGTCCGCCGCACCCAGCTGTACGGCCGCTTCGCCGAACTCCCGCCGCCCACCGGACCCGGCGAGGTCATGGCCCTGGTCGACGCCGTCAAGCGCCGGGTCCTCCACCCCGACTACCAGGCCGTCCTGGAGACCGACGCCCGCACCTGGCGCGACGGCGTCGGCCTCCTGCACGAACTCCACGCCACCCAGCAGGAGGGCCGGCCCGGGAGCACCGACCTCGGGCTCGACGCCGTGCTCCTGTACGCGGCGCACGTCGTCCGGCACCTCACCGACCGGTACGGCACCGGGCCGGGCATGGAGGGCCTCGGGCGCCTGGAGGACTGGATCGTCGACGAGTCCGGCGGCGCCCACGGCGCCGTCCAGGAGGAGATCGCCGCGCTCCTCGACCCCGAGGCGCCCCGGAGCGGCGGCACCGACGCGGAGCACGAGGAGCCCGCCGGGCGCCCCGCGCGCGAGGCCGGCGCCCGGGCCGACGTACGCATCGAGGTCGACGACGTCCCCTGGGCGACGCCCCAGCGCTACACCTGGCGCATGATGCTGCTCTTCGACGGGCACACGGTCAGCCCGCTGAGCGGCAACGACGCCGGGGTGGCCCGCGACCAGCTCCAGGACGCCCTGCGCGCCCCCCTCGTGGACGCCCTCCGCCGCGGCGACAGCGGGGACCACCTCGCCGCCGTCGAGGTGGTCCTGCCGCGCGAGCTGTTCGACCTGCCGCTCGACACCTGGCGGCTCACGCCCGAGGAGGAGCACTTCGGCGAGCGCTCCCTCCCGCTCGGCCAGCGCCGGATCGTCGTCCTGCGCGACCGCCACCGCAGCCACCACCCGCCCTCACCCGAGTGGCGGCGGCGCTGGCGGGGCAGCGAGAGCGGCCCGCTGCGCGCCGTGCCGCTGCGCGCCGAGGTCCTCACGGCGGGCGCCGAGGCGCACGCCCCGCACATCCGCAGGGAGAGCCGGATGGGCGCGTACGAGCGGCTCGGCGGGGCCGTCGACGGCAGCGTGCCGGTGTACTGCGGCCCGGTCGGCGGCGGCGACGGCCACCGCGCGATGGACGTGGCGCTCGCCGCCGGGCACCCCATCGCCCTGTGGCGGCACGGCGCGCCCGAGCACGGCGACTGCGCCGAGTTCCACCACAAGGCCGGCAAGCTGCTGGCCGGCGCCGGCTCCGCCGAGGGCCTGCACCAGCCCGTCCGCACCCTGCGCCTCCGCGCCGCCGACCCGGAGGCCGACCCGGGCGAACGGTCCGAGCACGCCTGGGCCGAGGACCTCGCCGTCCTCTACGACCCCCCGGACCGGCCCCCGTTCGACGACCTCCTCCAAGGGCCACCCCTCCTGGGCGAGGCCGACCGGTGAGCGCCACGGGGCGGGCGCGGAGCGCGTCCCCACGCCACCGGACCGCGCCCCCGTCCGCCCGGTTCGCGCGCCCGTCCGCCTGGGTTGCGTCCTCGTCTGCCCGGACCGCGCCCCCGCCCGCCCGGACCGCGTCCCCGTCCGCCCAGCGCGCGCGCCCGCCCGCCCGGGTCGCGTCCTCGCCCGCCCGGATCGCGCCCCCGCCCGCCCGGCGCGCGCACCCGGCGTGCGCGGCCCCCCGTCCGCCCACGTCCCCGGTCCCAACTCGCCCTCAAGCAGACCGATTTGACCATCGGCACAGCGGCCGGTCGAACGGTACCGTCGAAGGGGCCGGTGACATCACCACTGCCAGGAGGAGTCAGGCGTGAACGATTGGCGGATCTACCGTGGTGCCGGCCATCCGCACGACGAGATACGGCGGCTGCCCGCCCCGCCGCCCTGGCGCGACTTCTCCGCCGGAGGCGCGGACGACACCCTCGCCGGCTCCGACCGGCGGCTCGGCGTGCGCCGCAGGCTGGTCCAGAACCACCATCCCCGGCCCGCCGAGACCGACGCAGTCAACGCCGCGCTCTACCTGCGCCGCCCGCTCCTGGTCACCGGCAACCCCGGCACCGGCAAGTCCACCCTCGCCCACGCGGTCGCCCACGAGCTCGGCCTCGGACGGGTGCTGCGCTGGCCCGTCGTCAGCCGCACCACCCTCCAGGACGGCCTCTACCGCTACGACGCCATCGGGCGCCTCCAGGACGTCCAGCTGGAGCGCGCCCGCGCCGACGCGGGCGGCGCCGGCACCGCCGCGAGCCCGGCCGGCATCGGCTCGTACCTGCGGCTCGGCCCGCTCGGCACCGCGCTGCTCCCCTCCGAGCTGCCCCGCGTGCTGCTCATCGACGAGCTGGACAAGAGCGACATCGACCTGCCCAACGACCTTCTGAACGCCCTGGAGGAGGGCGAGTTCGCCATCCCCGAGCTGGAGCGGCTCGCCGACCGCGAACCGGTCGTGGAGGTGCTCACCGACGACGGGCGCAAGGTGCCCGTGTACGGCGGGCGGATCCGCTGCACCACCTTCCCGTTCATCGTCCTCACCTCCAACGGCGAACGGGACTTCCCCGCCGCCCTGCTGCGCCGCTGCATCCGCCTGGAGCTCGAAGCCCCCGGCGAGGAGCAGCTCGGCGCCATGATCGAGGCACACCTCGGCCCCGACGCCGCCGCGGCCGAACCCGCCCTCGTCGACCGCTTCCTCGACCGGGAGCCCGGCGAGGTCATCGCCACCGACCAGCTGCTCAACGCGCTCTACCTGACCCAGCACGCCCCCCGCACCGAGCGGGTGACCCGGGAACGCATCGCGGACATGCTCATGCAGCCGCTCGATCAGCCGAGGTGATGGCCGGATGCACCGGACGAGCCGGATGCACCTGGAAGAACTCACCCGCAGAATGCGGGCCGGCGGCCAGGACCCGACCGCCGAGGAGGTCGCGGACGCCGTCTGGCTCGCCCAGTGGCTGCCGGGAGCCGACCGGGAGGGGCGGCCGGGGGACCGGCCGCCCGGCCCCGGGCTGCCCGAACACCCCGAGGACCGTACGGATCCGGCCATCGGCGACGAGGCCACCGCCGTCCCCGCGGCACCACCCGACGCGAGCGACCCGCCGGCCCGCGCCGCCGAGACGGTCGACCTGCGCATGCGCTACGACCGCACCGGCGCGGGCGGCACCGGCGGGGCCGCCGTGCGCTCCGGCGCCGCCCTGCCCGTCCGCGCCCCCGGCGCCAACGCCCTGCCCGGACTCCTCGGCCTGCAGAAGGCGCTGCGCCCGCTGCGCCACTACGCCGCCCGCTTCCCGGCCCGCCCCGGCGAGGGCCGCCTCGACGAGGACGCCACCGCCGAACACAGCGCCGCCTCCGGCATCCTCACCCCCGTGCTCCGCCCGGCGGCCGGCGTGCGCCCCGACATCCAGCTCCTCATGGACACCGGCCCCGCCATGGTCGTGTGGACCCGCATGGTCGAGGAACTGCGCCAGGCCTGCCAGCAGTCCGGCGCCTTCCGCGACGTCCAGGTGCACCGCCTCTACGACACCGGCGAGGGCCCGCCGCTCGTCACCACCACCTCCGGGCCGGACGGGCGCCCGCGACTCCGCCCCGGCGACCAGCTCCACGACCCCACCGGGCGCCGCCTCACCCTCATCGTCAGCGACTGCGTCGGCCCCCTCTGGCAGCGCGGCGCCGCCCAGCGGCTGATCCACCAGTGGCCCCGCCAGTCCCCGCTCGCCCTCGTCCAGCCGCTGCCCCCACGCCTGTGGTCCCGCACCGCCCTGCCCGTCGAACCCGGCGTCCTGCTGCGCCCCGCCGCTCCCGGCGGGCAGCCGCGCTTCGAGCCCGACGAGGCCCCCTGGGAGCCGGTCGCCCCCGACCTGCGGGCCGTGCCCGTGCTCACCCCCACCCCCGAGGCCTTCGCCTCCTGGGCGCGGCTGCTCACCGGACACGGCGGGGGAGCGGTCCACGGCTGGGCCGCCCGGATAGGCCCGGAGCCCGCGCACCCCGCGTACCCCACGGGCACCGGCGCGCCCCGGAGCGCGCGCCGGGGAGACGAGGAGCTGCTGCGCGCCTTCCGCGCCGGAGCCTCCCCGGGCGCGCTGCGGCTCGCGGTCCACCTCGCCGCCGCCCCGCTCGCCCTGCCCGTGATGCAGCTGGTGCAGCGCGCCATGCTCCCCGACACCGGCCCCATGGAGCTCGCGGAGGTCCTGCTCAGCGGACTGCTCAGACGCCTGCCCGGGCCCACCCCGTACCCCTGCTTCAGCTACCCGCGCGGCGTCCAGGAGCATCTGCTCGGCTCGCTCGACCGGGGTGCCGCGGCGCTCGTCTTGAAGCACGTCTCCGAGTTCGTCGAGCGCAACTTCGGCCAGGGCATGCGCAACTTCCCGGCCCTCGCCGCCGCCCGGCTCGCCGGACACGGCACCGAGGACGAGCCCGCCGCCGTCACCGGGCCCGACGGGGAGCCCCTGGAGCCGGCCGACGCCGAGACGGAGCTCTTCGCCCGCATCCCCGCGCGCGTGCTGCGCTTCTACCAGCCCGACCTCGTCACACCCGACCCGCTCGCCCGCGCCCGCCGGCTCCTCGACCAGTGGCGCGCCCAGTCCGACCCCGCGCTGCTCACCGCCGCCCGGGAACTGGCCGAGGCCGCCCTCGGGGCCGAGGAGCCCGGCGGGCCGGCCGAGGACACCGCGGGCGCCCTCCTCGTCCTCGGCCAGGCGCTGTACGCGCAGGCCGGCACCCTCGCCGTACGGGACGCCGGACAGCGCCAGGAGCTGCTCACCCGGGCCGTCGCCGAGCTCGTACGGGCCGGGGAACTGGCCCCGCCCGGCGCCGCCGCCTGGGCCGAGGCCCGCCTCGAACAGGCCGCCGCCCAGCACGCCCTGTGGCGCCACACGGGTGACACCGCCCGCCTCGACGCGGCCCTCGCCGCGCTCGCCACGGACCCCCGGGGCGCGGCCTCGGACGTGACGGGCTGGCCCGAGAGCCACCGCCCCGCCCTCCTTGTCCGACGGGGGCGCCTGCTCCTCGCCCGGGGCGACGGGACGCCCGCCGCCGCCGCGTTCACCGCCGCGCTGGCGCTCGGCGAGAACGGCCCCGTCCTGCTCGACCTGGCCGACGCCCTCCACCTCGCCGCCTCCGCTCCGGAGACCGTCGCCGCCGCGCTCGACCGGGCCGAGCCGCTGCTCGGGGACTCCACCGCCCTCCGGCTGCGCTGGACCACCGCCAAGGCCCGCCTCCACGAGGCCACCGGCGACGGCCCGGCCGCCGACCAGGCGTACGAACAGGCGACCCTGCTCACCCCCGCCGAGGGCGAACAGCGCGGCCGGCTCCTGATGACCTGGGGCGAGTCCCTGATGCGCCGGGCCGCCGCCGGGACCGGCACCGCGCCCGTCGACCGCGCCGAATCCGTCCTGCGCGAAGCCCTCACCTGCCTGCCCGCCGACGCCGCGGCGCGCTCCCGGGCCCGGATCCTCATCGGCAGCGTGCTCGCCCTGCGCTTCGACCGGGCCGGCTTCCTGCCCGACCTGTACGAGAGCCGCCACCTCCTCGACCAGGCCGTCCGCGCCGCGCGCGAACCCGGACCCCGCGCGGAGGTGTGGCTGCAACTGGGCTGGGTCCGATTCCAGTTGAGCGAGTCCTCGCGGGACGGGCAGCTCGCCGACGCGCTCACCGCCTACCAGCGCGCCGCCGAGGACGCCCGCACCGCCCGCGGCGAGGTCCCCGGCACGATCACCGCGGCCCGCGCGCTGCACGCCCAGGGCGCGGTGCTGTACCTGATGGGCCGCACGGGTCGCGCCTCGAACCTCCTGCGGTCGGCCGCAGGGCAGTGGCGCCGCCTCGACGCGGCCCTCACCCCCGTCGACTGGACGGACGTGGAACGCACCCGGACCCTCCTCGCGGAGGTCGAGGCGAACCCGCGACAGCGGCCCGACCGGCTGACCCGGGAGGACCGGCGCCGGATCGCGCCGCCGTGGTGGGCGTGGGGCGGGGCGGAGGCGTAGACGAGGAGCGCGCGGAAGCGGCGGAAGCGGAACGGCTTGATAACGGGGGCGTGAATGGGCGCAGTT
Organism: Streptomyces sp. NPDC093111; assembly: GCF_040683955.1. Lineage (NCBI taxonomy): Bacteria > Bacillati > Actinomycetota > Actinomycetes > Kitasatosporales > Streptomycetaceae > Streptomyces > Streptomyces sp. NPDC093111. The sequence goes on from NZ_JBFBNW010000016.1 coordinate 242,251, forward strand.
GAGTCGAACGGGTTTCTGAGTTCTTGGCGTCGGGAAGAACCGCTGCGCCGCTACGACCGTGGGGGACAGGCGCCGGTGAGGAGGAGCCGAGAGTGTTGGAGCACATGGAGTGGGTGGCCGATCTCGACCGGGAGGACGGTCGCTCGTCGCACCTGCCCGATCTCACGGCCGTCGACCTGCGGACCTTGCGCTTCATGGACGATCCGGAGCTCGCGACGGCCGTCGACCGGCTGCTGTGGCGGCCCGAGCAACTGGCCGACGCCTGGCCGGAGGGCGCTCTCGCCGACCACGGCGAGGCCTACGGGGTCCACTGACGTCCCGCCCGGTGCGCGGCGCCTGTTTTCGGCCAGAGGCGGAGACGCCCGGGCGGCCCGCGGGAGGCGGCCGGTATGACGCTCGCCGGCCCCCACGCCGCGGCCCTCGCGGAGCTCGCGCGCACGCGCTCCGAGCCGGGCGGCGCCTCGCTGCTGCGCTCCGCCCTGCACGCCCGGCGTCTGTTGCTGCTCAAGGCCCTGCTGGTGCGGGTCCAGCGGAACCGTGACGCCGTCGGCGAGGCGGTGTTCCGGCGCTTCACCGCCTCCTGGCGGCTGCTCGAAGAGGCCGAACGGCGCCACCCCGCCGTCGTCCGGGACCTGCTCGACTACCCGACGACGGGCGGCTGGCTGGCCGCCGCGCTGGCGGAGCCCGTCGGGCCGGGCCTCGACCACCATCTGGCACGGCTCGACGTCCTCGCCGCCACCGCCGCGTTGCGGGCCGGCTGCCCGGTGAACCTCACGGTCGACGCACCCGGCGGCCTCCTCGTGCTGCCCGGGGTCGGGCGGCTGCGCGCCCGGGCGGACCGGATCAGGATCACCTCCCGGTCGCGCGCCGTCCGGCTCCGCCCGGAGGGAGCCGAACGCGCCGCCCCGGCCGTCCTCCTGCTCACCGACCGCCGCACCGGCGCCCTCACCGGCCGGGGCCCCGGCTGGCGCGGCCTGCACGTGCTCAGCGGCTCCGTCGCCCGCCTCGACGACATGGACCCCTATCGCGTGCCGCCCGGCGGCATCGGCAGCCCGCCCCGCGCGGCGACCGATCACGCCGTCACCGACCGGGAGGCCTGGTCCGACCGCTGGCGGTCGGGGCTCGCCCTGCTGGCCGGGACCGACCCCTCCCGGGCCGCCGAGGTGCGCCGCGCGGTGCGGGCGCTCGTGCCCCTCGTGGCCCACGGGCCCGGAGCGTTCGGGGCCACGCTCAGCGCCGCACCCGGAGCCGTGCTGACCTCGTTGCCCTCGGGTGCCCAGGACATGGCGGAGACGCTGGTCCACGAGCTGCACCACAGCAAGCTGGCCACCCTGCACGAGCTCGTGCCGCTCTACGGGCCGGGGCAGGCGGCCGTGCACAGGGTCGGCTGGCGTGCCGAGCCCCGGCCCATCTCCGGGGTCCTGCACGGCGCCTACGCCCACCTGGCGCTGACCGACCTGTGGCGCGGCGCGGCGGCCGCCGAACGGCTCCCCGGGCCCTGGCGGGCACGTGCCGGTCAGCAGTTCGACCGTATCCACGATCAGGTGGGTGAAGCCTTGGCGATCCTGCTTGAATCAGATGAACTGACCACTGAGGGACGGAAGTTCGCCCATCAGATGCGGCGGCACCACGCGAGCCTGAGAGCGGCCCCGAGGGCGGCTGGGTAACACTGTGCCCACGGTACATGACACTGCGTTGCGCGGGAGCGGGACGGGAGACGTACAGATGGCGGAACAGCGGTCGGGTGGCGACGCGGCGGCGGAGCACGGGGGAAGAGCGGCGCCGGGACACGTCCTCGTGGTCTTCCCCGGCTACCACCGGCCCTGGGCGACATGGATCAACCAGCGGCTCGAAGCCCACGGGGTGCGCGCGACCCTCCAGCGGTGGGACCCGCCCCGCGAGACGCCCCTGGTCGACTCCCTCAACGACCTGCTGCTGGCCCGGGGGAGCGTGCTGCTCGTCCTCGACGACTGGTTCTTCCAGCTGGGCCCCCGCCCCGCCGGCGAATGGAACGAGGTCCTGCGCGGCTTCGTCCTGGAGCGGGCCGAGCGCTTCGCCGCCGTCAACCTCACCAACCGCACCCTCCTCCCGGCCACCGCCGTCCTCGAACCCGTCAGCCTCTGGGGCGTCGGCGAGGAGGAGGCCGAGGCGCGGCTGCTCAGCCGGCTCGGCATCGAACCCCGGCGCTCGGCGGGCCGCCGCATCCCGGCCTCCGCCCTGGTGCGCTACCCGGAGACGCCGCCCGAGATCTGGGGCGAGATCCCCCGCCGCAATCCCCGTTTCACCGGCCGCGACGACCTCCTCACGGAGCTCCAGGAACGCCTCATGGACGCCGAGCGCGGCAGAGCCGCCTGCACCCTCCTCGGCATGTCCGGCATCGGCAAGACCCAGATCGCCGCCGAGTACGCCCACCGCTTCAGCCCCGACTACGACGTCGTGTGGTGGGTCAACTCCGACGACCGCAACGTCCAGCGCGACCGCTTCGGTGAACTGGCCGCCGCACTGCAGCTCCCCAGCGGCAACGAACCCGGCGAACGCATCCGGGCCGTCCGCGAGGCCCTGCGCCGCGGCGACCCGCACGCCCGCTGGCTCGTCGTCTTCGACGGCTGGGACGACACCGACGGCGCCGGCGTGCTGCTGCCACAGGGCCCCGGCCACGTCCTCGTCACCTCCCGCAACCGAGGCTGGGGCGACCACACCGACATCCTCGAAGTCCCCAGCTTCGACCGGGCCGAGTCCACCGGCTACCTGATGCGGCGCGCCCCGCACATCACCGCGCCCGAGGCCGACGACGTGGCCGCCGAGTTCGGCGACGTCCCCCTGCCGCTCGTCCAGGCCGCCGCCTGGCTCGGCGAGTCCGGCATGGAGGTGCCCGAGTACCTGCGGATGGTCCGCGACGGGCGGCTGTCCACCGTGGACGAGCCGACCGCCGGCGACGGCTTCCCCAACGCGTCCCTCACCTCCTGGTCGATACTGATCAACCGGCTCCGCCGCGCCCAGCCGCAGGCCATCGACGTGCTCAGCCTCTGCGCGTCCTTCGCCCCCGGGCGCATCCCCCTCGGCATCGTCCGGGCCTACCCCCAGGCCGACCTGCCCGAGGACCTGCGCTGGATGGTCACCGACCTGCCGGCCTGGAACCGCGCCCTGGACACCCTGGTCAACTACTCGGTCCTGAGCCGCGAGGCACGCGGCCCGGTGGCCAACATCGAGATGGGTCCGCACCAGGAGTCCGTGCACATGCACCGGCTCGTCCACGACATCGTCGCCCGGCTCACCGACGGCGAACACCGCGAGGCGCACCGCAAGGCCGTCCGCACCCTGCTCGCCGAGGCCGACCCCGGCAACCCCCTCGACAGCCGCCACTGGCCGCGCTACGCCGAACTCCTGCCCCACCTGGAGCCCTCCGGCGCCCTCGCCAGCCGCAACCCGCGCGTGCAGACCGCCGTCCTCAACTGCCTGCGCTACTGCTTCCGCAGCGCCGAGTTCCGGGCCGGCATCCGGCTCGCCGAGAAGATCCGGGAACACTGGTCCGGCTTCATGGACCCGGTCAGCGCCGAGATGCAGGAGCTCACCACGCAGGAGTGCTACATCCTGCGCTCCTTCGGCCGCTTCCGCGAGGCGTACGAACTCGATCTCGCCCTGCGCGCCAAGCTGGACGAGGCCGCCGCCCCCGACGAGCTCGGCTCGCTGCGGTCCGCCGTCTCCATCGCCAGCGACCTGCGCTTCCTCGGCCAGTACCAGGAGTCCGAGCGCATCCAACGCGACGCCTTCGCCGAGGCTCAACGCCTGCTCGGGGAGAACGAGTTCCTCACCCTCGTCGCCGGGCACAACCTCGGCCTCATGCTGCGCATGCTCGGCCGCTACAAGGAGGCGTACGAGCACGACATCGCCTCCCTGTCCCGCAGCGAGGCGGTGCTCGGCGCCCGGCACTCGCACACCCTCAGCGCCAGCAACGCCGTGGCCCAGGACCTGCGCCTGCTCGGCAACTACCGCGAGGCGCTGGCCAGGCAGGAGGCCAACGTCCGCTTCCACGTCCAGGTCCTCGGCCCGCAGCACCTGAACACCCTCTACGCCCGCGCCCAGCTCGCCCTGTGCCGACGCCGGGAAGGCGGCTTCCAGCAGGACCTCGGCGCCACCATGGCGAGCCTGCTCGACCAGATGCACCAGGTCCACGGGCGGGACCACTACCTCACGCTCTCCTCCATCAACAACTATGCCAACTACCTGCGCGAGCACGGCGACCTGAGCCATGCGCGCGACCTCATCCAGGAGGCCGAGGCCGGCTATCGCGGCCTGGTCGGCCCCGCCCACCCCGTCGCCACCGGCGTCTTCGCCAACACCGCGCTCGTCCTCCAGGCCGCGGGCGAACGCGCCGACGCCCTGGCGATCCTGGAAGGGGCGCTCGCCGGGCTCACCGCCTCCCTGGGCGCCGACCACCCGTGGGTGATCGGCTGCGCCCTCAACACCACCGCCGCCCGCAACTTCAACGGCCGGGTGAGCGACGCCGCCGAGCTCAGCCGGGAGACTCTGCGCAGGGCCCGGCGCACCCTCGGCAACGAGCACCCGCTCACGCTGTCCTGCCAGGTGGCGCTCGCCACCGACCTGCGCGGGCTGCGGGAGACCGAGGAGGCGGGGAAGCTGGAGGAGGACGCGCTGCTCACCCTCACCCGGACCCTGGGCGCCCAGCACCCGCACACGCTGTCGGCGCGTCAGCGCAACCGGCCGTACTGGGACTTCGAGGCCAACCTGGGCTGAGCCCCGTACCGGCCGCGGAGACGCCGGAGGCCCGGCACCCCCTGTGGGGTGCCGGGCCTCCTCGGTGCCGGGGACTCGACTCAGGCGTCGAAGACCTCCGCGACCAGCTGCGCCTGCTCGGCCTGGTGGCGCTTGGCCGAGCCGACCGCCGGGGACGAGGAGTGCGGGCGGGAGATCCGCCGCAGGCGCTCGCCCGCCGGGATGTCCGCGCCGACCGCCAGGTCCAGGTGGTCGATCAGGTTGAGCGCGATGAACGGCCAGGCACCCTGGTTCGCCGGCTCCTCCTGGGCCCAGATGTACTTCGCCGCGTTCGGGTACTTGGCGATCTCGGCCTGGAGCTCGGCACCCGGCAGCGGGTACAGGCGCTCCAGACGGATGATCGCGGTCTCCGTGTCGCCGCGCTTCTGACGCTCGGCCTCCAGGTCGTAGTAGACCTTGCCCGCGCAGAAGACGACCTTGCGGACGTCCGCCGGGTTCGTCGTGCCGGCCTCGACGGCGGTGTCGCCGATGACCGGGCGGAACCCGCCGGTGGTGAACTCCTCCACCTTGGACGCCGCGGCCTTCAGACGCAGCATCGACTTCGGGGTGAAGACGATGAGCGGCTTGTGGTGCGGGTTGTGCACCTGCCAGCGCAGGAGGTGGAAGTAGTTCGACGGCAGCGTCGGCATGGCGACCGTCATGTTGTCCTGGGCGCACATCTGGAGGAAGCGCTCCGGGCGCGCGGACGAGTGGTCCGGGCCCTGGCCCTCGTAGCCGTGCGGCAGGAGCAGCGTGACGCCGGAGGTCTGGCCCCACTTCTGCTCGGCCGAGGAGATGAACTCGTCGACGACGGTCTGCGCGCCGTTGACGAAGTCACCGAACTGGGCCTCCCAGACGACCAGGGAGTCCGGACGGGCCAGCGAGTAGCCGTACTCGAAGCCCATCGCCGCGTACTCGCTGAGCAGCGAGTCGTAGACGTTGTAGTGGGCCTGGTCCTCGGCCAGGTAGAGCAGCGGGGTGTAGTCCTCGCCGGTCTCCTGGTCCACCAGGACCGCGTGGCGCTGGCCGAAGGTGCCGCGGCGGGAGTCCTGGCCCGACAGGCGGACCGGGGTGCCCTCCATCAGTAGGGAGCCGATGGCGAGGGTCTCGCCGAAGCCCCAGTCGATGGTGCCGTCGTCGATGGAGGCCGCGCGGCGCTGCATCTGCGGCATCAGGCGCGGGTGGACCGTCACCCGCTCCGGGACGTTGACCTGCGACTCGGCGATCCGCTTCACGACCTCCGCGGAGACCGCGGTGGTCACGGCGACCGGGAACTCGGGCTTGGCGTCCGGGACCTGCGGGGTCGAGGGGGCGGCGGTGGCCTCGCGGACCTCCGCGAAGACCTTCTCCAGCTGGCCCTGGAAGTCCTGGAGCGCCTGCTCCGCCTCTTCCAGCGTGATGTCGCCGCGACCGATGAGGGACTCGGTGTACAGCTTGCGCACCGAGCGCTTCTTGTCGATCAGGGTGTACATCTGCGGGTTGGTGAACTGCGGGTTGTCGCCCTCGTTGTGACCGCGGCGGCGGTAGCAGATGAGGTCGATGACGACGTCCTTGTTGAACGTCTGGCGGAACTCGAAGGCGAGCCGCGCCACCCGGACGCACGCCTCCGGGTCGTCGCCGTTCACGTGGAAGATCGGCGCCTCGATCATGCGGGCCACGTCGGTCGCGTACATGGAGGAACGCGAGGACTCCGGGGCGGCGGTGAAGCCGACCTGGTTGTTGATGACGATGTGGACCGTGCCGCCGGTGCGGTAGCCGCGCAGCTGCGACATGTTCAGGGTCTCGGCCACGACGCCCTGGCCCGCGAAGGCCGCGTCACCGTGCAGGGCGACCGGCAGGACGGTGAAGTCCGTGCCGCCCTTGTTGATGACGTCCTGCTTGGCGCGGACGATGCCTTCCAGGACCGGGTCGACCGCCTCCAGGTGCGAGGGGTTGGCGGCCAGCGAGACCGTGATCTGCTCGCCGTCGAGACCGGTGAAGGTGCCCTGGGCGCCCAGGTGGTACTTCACGTCGCCGGAGCCGTGCATCGACTTCGGGTCGAGGTTGCCCTCGAACTCGCGGAAGATCTGCGCGTACGACTTGCCGACGATGTTCGCCAGGACGTTCAGGCGGCCGCGGTGGGCCATGCCGATGACGACCTCGTCGAGGCGGGACTCGGCCGCCGAGTCGATGACCGCGTCGAGCAGCGGGATGACGGACTCGCCGCCCTCCAGGGAGAAGCGCTTCTGGCCGACGTACTTGGTCTGCAGGAAGGTCTCGAAGGCCTCCGCCGCGTTCAGCCGGCGCAGGATCCGCAGCTGCTCCTCGCGCTCCACACGGGCGTGCGGGCGCTCCACGCGGTCCTGGATCCACTTGCGCTGCTTCGGGTCCTGGATGTGCATGAACTCGACGCCGGTGGTGCGGCAGTACGAGTCGCGGAGCACGCCGAGGATGTCGCGGAGCTTCATCATCGACTTGCCGGCGAAGCCGCCGACGGCGAACTCGCGCTCCAGGTCCCACAGGGTGAGGCCGTGCTCGGTGATGTCCAGGTCGGGGTGCTTGCGCTGCTTGTACTCCAGCGGGTCGGTGTCGGCCATGACGTGGCCGCGGACCCGGTAGGAGTGGATCAGCTCGAAGACGCGCGCGGCCTTGGTGACGTCGTCGTCGTGCGAGGCGTCGATGTCACGGAACCAGCGGACCGGCTCGTAGGGGATGCGCAGCGACTTGAAGACGTCGTCGTAGAAGTCCTGCTCGCCGAGGAGGAGGTTGGCGACGATCCGCAGGAACTCGCCGGAGGCGGCGCCCTGGATGACCCGGTGGTCGTAGGTCGACGTGAGCGTCATGACCTTCGAGATGCCCAGCTTGTTCAGGGTGTCCTGGGAGGTGCCCTGGAACTCGGCCGGGTAGTCCATCGAGCCGACGCCCATGATGACCGACTGTCCGGGCATCAGGCGCGGCACGGAGTGGACGGTGCCGAGGCCGCCGGGGTTGGTCAGCGAGACCGTGACGCCGGTGAAGTCGTCCATCGTGAGCTTGCCGACGCGGGCGCGCTTGACGATGTCCTCGTAGGCCTGCCAGAACTCGAAGAAGTTCAGGGTCTCGGCCTTCTTGATGCCGGCGACGACGAGCTGGCGGTCGCCGTTGGGCTTCACCAGGTCGATCGCGAGACCGAAGTTCACGTGCTCCGGCTTGACCAGGGTCGGCTTGCCGTCCTTCTCCGCGAAGGAGTGGTTCATCGTCGGCATGGCCTTGATGGCCTGCACCATCGCGTAGCCGATGAGGTGGGTGAAGGAGATCTTCCCGCCCCGGGCGCGCTTCAGGTGGTTGTTGATGACGATGCGGTTGTCGAAGAGCAGCTTCACCGGGACGGCGCGGACGGACGTGGCCGTCGGCATCTCCAGCGAGGCGTTCATGTTCTTCGCGACCGCGGCGGCCGGGCCACGCAGGGTGACCAGCTCGGGGCCCGCGGGGGCTTCGGTGCTCGCGGCGGCCTCCTTGGCCTTGACCGGGGCCGGGGCCGCGGCGGCGGGCTTCGCGACCGGCGCGGGCGCCGCGGGAGCCGCCGGGGCGGGCTTCACGGGGGCCGGGGCCGGCGCGGGCACCGAGGCGGCCGGAGCGGCCGGGGTGACGGCAGGCGCGGCCTGTGCGGGGCCCGTCTGCGTCGCCACGGGCGCGCTGGGGGCGCTGGGCGTGGTCGGAGTGGTGGCGGCCGGGGCCGCGGGAGTCTCCGCGGCGCCGGGCTTGTAGTCGGCGAAGAAGTCCCACCAGGCACGATCGACCGAATTCGGGTCCTGGAGGTACTGCTGGTAGATCTCGTCGACGAGCCACTCATTGGCACCGAAGGCGGCGGCAGGGGACTTTCCCTGCCCGTCTTGGTCGGTCGGGGAGCTCGGGGTACTGGGGGACTGAGACGACACGGCGGTAACCGCCCTCTTCCGCTTCACAAGGTGATGGACAGCGGAAATAAAGGCTACGCCTCCCTGGCCGGGAGGTGCAGGCCGGGCACTCCAACGTCGCGCAAGTCACACTTGACGGGGTGTTTCGGTGCCATGAATGGCGGGAAACAAGCGTGGTTCTGCCCTCGTACGGGTAGGGGAAAGTGCGGGCGCGGCCCCCTGGGGGCGCATCCCTGTCCTGTTCCTGACCACGTCACGCGGGTCTCTCGTACGAGTGCTCGTACGGTTACACGCAGAACGTCTGCTTCCGGTTCGAACCCTACGTCAATCCCGCGAGCGAAGGCTGCCCGGAAGGGTGAGCCTGATGCGGCATCCACGTGACGATTCGGCCACACCGATGTGGCCACCGTGCAGATCCACCGCCCAGCGCGCGATCGCGAGGCCGAGCCCCGTGCCGCCGTCGCTGCCCGGACCGTGCTGGGCCGGGACCGTGCCCCGGTTGAAGCGCTCGAAGACCTTGTGCCGCTCCGCCTCCGGAATGCCCGGGCCCTCGTCCTCGACCTCCAGCTCCAGGGAGTCCGGGAACGGCCCGCGCCGGGCCCGTACGGTGACGCGCCCGTGCGGCGGCGAGTGCTTCACCGCGTTGTCGATCAGGTTCGCCATCACCTGGTGCAGCCGCTCGGCGTCCGCGAGCGCGGTCAGCTCCGGCGGCGACACGTCCAGGTGCAGATGCACGTCCGTCCGGTTGTGCAGCCCCGAGCTGGTGGTCAGACCGCGCTGGGAGGCCGCCAGGTTCGCCTCCCGCAGCACGCCGGACAGGTACGGCCAGACCTCGAAGCGACGCGTCCTGAGCGCCACGACACCGTTGTCGAGCCGTGACAGGTCGAGGAGCGTCTCCACCAGCCGGCCGAGCCGCTCGGTCTGCTTCAGGGCCGTCCGCATCGTCTCCGGGTCGGCCTGGGAGACCCCGTCCACCACGTTCTCCAGCACCGCGCGGAGCGCGGCGATCGGAGTGCGCAGCTCGTGCGAGACGTTCGCCACCAGCTCCTTGCGGTGCCGGTCCACCGCCTCCAGGTCGTCCGCCATGCGGTTGATCGTGGACGCCAGGTCGCCCAGCTCGTCCCGGCGGTCCGCACCGCGCACCCGGCGGCTGAAGTCGCCGCGCGAGATCGAGCCGGCCACCGTGTTCATCTCGTCCAGCGGCGCGGTCAGCGACTGCGCCACGAACTGGGTGATCAGCAGGGTCGCGATCATCGCGAAGATCGTGATGTAGCGGAACTCGGTCGAGGTGCGGATCGCCACCAGCGCCAGGCACGAGGTCAGCAGGACCGCCCCGACCACCAGCGCGCCCAGCTTGGTCTTGATCGAGATCACTATCCGGTGCCGCTCCCGCCGGGGGCGGCCGTCGGCGTCCCGCCGCGGCCGGCTCACGACGCCGGGGTCTCCAGCGCGTAGCCGACCCCGTGGACCGTACGGATGCGCTCGGCTCCGATCTTCCGGCGCAGCGCCTTGATGTGGCTGTCCACGGTCCGGGTGCCGGAGGCGTCCGCCCAGTCCCACACCTCCGCCAGGAGCTGCTCGCGGGAGAGCACCGCGCGGGGCGTGTTCGCCAGGCAGACCAGCAGGTCGAACTCGGTCGGCGTCAGGTGCACGTCCTCGGCCCTGACCCGGACCCGGCGCTGCGCGTGGTCGATCTCCAGCTCGCCCAGCCGCAGGATGCCGCTGCGCGGGGTGACCGCCGCCAGCGCGGCGCGCTCCACCCGGCGCAGCAGGACGTGCACCCGGGCGGCCAGCTCGCGCATCGAGAACGGCTTCGTCATGTAGTCGTCGGCGCCGACGCCGAGACCGACCAGCATGTCCGTCTCGTCGTCACGGGCCGTGAGCATCAGGACCGGGACCGGTCGCTGCGCCTGGACCCGGCGGCAGACCTCCAGGCCGTCGAATCCGGGCAGCATCACGTCGAGGACCATCAGGTCCGGCTGCCATGCCTCCGCCGCGTCGACCGCCGCGGGTCCGTCCGTCGCCGTCTGCACCAGGAAGCCCTCCGCGCGCAGCCGCGCGGCGATCGCCTCCACGATCGTCGAGTCGTCCTCCACGACAAGGACGCGCCGCTGGGCCCCCGGAGTGGCCGCCGCACCGTGGTGAGTGGTGTGTGTCTGCTCCATTGCCCCGCCTCGCGTCGCCGATGTCGGTGCAGCAGCCTAGAGGTACCGGCGCCGTCCCGGCTACGCAGGCCGTACGGCGAGGTGGACCGCGTCGGGGACGCCCCGGGCATGGGGGATCTCTTCGGTGCGTACCCCGCTGAATCCGGCATTCCGCAATGACCCTTCGAAATCGGCGGACGGCCGGGCGGACCAAACGGCGAGGATCCCGCCGGGCCTGAGCCGGTCCGCGCAGGCCGCCAACCCCTGGGCGGAGTACAGGGATTCGTTGTCCTCGGTGACCGTCCAGTCCGGGCCGTTGTCGATGTCCAGGCACAGGGCGTCGTAGGTGTCCGGGGAGGTGCGAAGGTGGGTCAGGAGGTCCGTGTGCAGGATCACGGTGCGTCCGTCGGCGAGTGCCGGGCCGGAGATCGCCGCGAGGGGGCCCTCGCGGTGCCAGTCGATGACCGCCTCCTCACGTTCCGCCACGGCGATCCTGCGCCAGCGCGGGTCGGCGGCGGCGTGGGCCAGCGAGAAACCGACGCCCAGACCGCCGATGAGGACCGCCGGACCCGAGGCGCGGACCGGCTCGGGGAGCGCCGCCATCGCCGCGTCGATCAGCAGGCGCTCCGAGCGCCCGTCCGAGGTGTCCATCAGGAAGGTGCCGTTGGCGATGATCTCGTAGCGCTCGGCGTGGCGGCGTAGGACCACTTCTCCGTACGGGCCCTGGCGGCGGTCGATGACGACGGGGGTGGTGGGGGTTGCGGGAGTGGCGGGGGTGGCAGGGGTGCTCATACCGGCTTGCTCCGTTCTCGTCCACGGTGCTCGGCCCGGCCGCCCCCCTGAGGCGGGTGGCCGGGGCGAACACGTTACGGAGTACGGGGTTTGCCGCGCGAGCCGCTCAGAAGCGGGGCGCGTCGTGCTTGACGTACTGTTCGATTCGGTTCAGCGCGCGCCGCGCCTCGACCGGCGTGCCGTACGTGCGGTCCCAGGTCACCGGGGCGATCGTGATGTGGCCCTTGTCGAGCAGCCAGGTCGAGTCCGCGTCCTTCCGGCCCTCCGCGCACTCGCCCTCGCCCGTGCCGTCCACCGGGCACAGGCCGAGCGCGATGTCGAAGGAGTCGCTCGTGCCCCGCTGCTCGAAGGCGTGGTAGACCACGGCGCCGTCGCCGATCCGCGTCCACACCGGGGGCTTCGCGCGCCGGCCGGTGCTCACGTCCGGGTAGTCGACCTTGAGCGCGAACTCCGGGGTCAGCAGGGAGCGCGCCCTCAGGCCGGCGACGAGGCGGGCGCCGAACTCCGCGTGGGCGCGGTAGTTCTCGCGCGGGAAGAACAGGTTGCTCTCGTCGCCGGACGAGGAGAACGCGACGGCCGGGACGCCTTGGTCGATCGCGGCGACGGCGGCGCCGACCGTACCCGAGTCGTTGACGCTGGCCGAGACGTTCGGGCCCGAGTTGATGCCGGTCAGGACGAGGTCCGGGGCCTCCTTCCAGCCCACCTTCGCTCTCAGTCCGCCGCGCAGGGCCAGCTTCACCGTGTCGGCCGGGGTGGCGCTCGGGGTGTCCTTGCCGCAGGGGCCCGCGGCGAGGCACACGCCGAAGACCGCGCCCTGGGAGGGGGCGGTCGCGCAGTCGGCCTCGTAGCCGGCGGGCAGCGCGGTGCGGCGCTGGGCGGTGACCACGCCGCCGTTGGTGACGGCGGTGCCCTTGCCCGACTGGACCTGCCAGGGGGCCATCACGACGACGTCCGCGCCCGCGGCGCACATCGCGCGGCGCAGCTCGTAGAGGCCGAGGCCGTCGGAGTTGCTCGCCTTGGCGGCCTGCATGGAGTCGTCGTTGGAGATCAGGACGCGGAGGCCGGCGAGGGGGCGGTGCTCGGTGGTGGCGGCGGGGGTCGCGGGGGCCGCCGCGTAGGCGGTGGTGCCGGCGGTCAGGAGGGCTGCGGCTGCCGTGGTGAGGGCGGTGCGGATGCGCATGAGGGTCCCTTCATGTCATGGGCATGGCAAATGGGGAGGAAAAAGCGATCCGGGGCCCTGCCCCCCACGGGAGGGCCCCGGATCGGGCGCGGGGCAGCGTCAGGAGCCCCGCGGTCTGTGGGTGTGGTGCGGCTTTGTGGGTGCGGTGGGTGCGGTGGGTGCCCTCGGCTTGTGGGTGGGGGAGACCCGTGCCTCCACGGGCGCCGGTGCCTCCGCGGGGGTAGGGGGTGTCCGGACTGCGACCTTCACTTCGCTGCGCTCGTTACGGGCGCCACCACGTCCGGACACCCCCTA